>NZ_JALHPM010000003.1:0-102738 GCF_022842525.1 Luteitalea sp. | reverse complement strand
TGTTGTAGCCCCAGTAGTTGGCCAGCCCCGCCTTCACGAGGTGCCAGTCGTCGATGTGGTGGTGCACCGGCAGCAGCTCGACGGCAGTCACGCCGAGCTTGAGGAGGTGCTCGATCGAGGCTTCCGACGCCAGGCCCAGGTAGCTGCCGCGCAGGTCGTCCGGGATGCCGGGGTGCCGCTTGGTGAAGCCGCGGACGTGCAACTCGTAGATGACCGTCTCGTGCCACGGCCGCTTCAGGCGGCGGTCGTCGCCCCACGTGAACGCCGGATCGACCACGGCTGCCAGCGGCGCGTAGGCCGCGTTGTCGCGGTCGTCACGGCTGTCCGGGGCCCCGATCGTGAAGCCGAACATGCTGTCGTGCCAGCGGACGTTGCGACCGACGGCCTTGGCATACGGGTCGAAGACGAGCTTGGCAGGGTTGAACCGGTGGCCTTCGCGCAGGTCGTACGGCCCGTGGACACGGAACCCGTAGAGCTGGCCCGGGCGCACTTCCGGAAGGTACCCGTGCCAGACCTGCTCGGTCCGCTGCCGCAGCGGGATGCGGTGCGACTCGCGTCCGGCGTACGGCGAGTCGAACAGGCACAGGTCGACGCCCGTGCCGTGCTCCGAGAACAGGGCGAAGTTGACACCGATCCCGTCCCAGGTGGCACCGAGCGGGTAGGGAGATCCAGGCCAGACTTTCATCGTCTCTCGCCGGTTGCGCGATGGGAGGGGCACAGCACGGCGCCCCAGTATGCCATCGGCGGCTCAGGTAGCGGGCTGCAACGCGCGCGACAGCGCGGCCAGCAGCAGGAGGCTGCGGAGGGTCCAGGCGACGGTCCGCAGCCAGTTCGACCCCACCAGCCAGCCGTGCGCCTGAGCGTCGTAACCGGAGGCCAACTGGGTATGCATCGGCACCTGCAGCAGGGCCGTGGACAGCCAGATGACGCCGAGGAGCAGCGCTCCACCCCACGCCCACGACTGGGGGAACGCCGCTGGTCGCTCCGACAGCAGCAGCGCCGTCGTCACCAGTTCCACCAGCATCATCGGGCCGACGACCACCGTGATGAGGCGGCCGTGCGCGGCGGCGAAGGCCGGATAGGTGGCGCGATCGGCGAACGAGAACAGCGGGTAATGGACGACCTGGATGACCCAGATCAGGCCGGTCAGGAACCACGTCGCCGCGGCGTTGACCAGCAGCAGACGCAGCGGGGTCATGCGACCGGCGTGGCCTCGACGCGACCGAGCGTGAACCGCAGGGCGTCTTCGAGCCGGGGATGCAGGAACTGGAAGCCCGCGGCCTGCAGGGCCGCCGGCACCACGCGCTTGCTGCTGAGCAGTTCGGCCTCGGCAAACTCGCCGAACAGCGCCGTCAACACGAAGGCCGGCACGGGCAGGAACGCGGGACGCCGCAGCACGCGGCCGAGCGTGCGCGTGAACTCGGCATTGGTCACCGGTGTCGGTCCCGTCACGTTCACCGGGCCCTGCACATCGGCATGGGTGAGGGCGAACAGGAGCGAGCCGAGCACGTCTTCCATGCCGACCCAGCTGTAGTACTGCCTGCCGCTCCCGAGCGGGCCACCGAGGCCGAGGCTGAAAGGCAGGCGCATCTTGCCGAGCGCGCCGCCACGCGCGTCCAGGATGATGCCGAACCGCGGATGCACGACGCGGATCCCGGCGGCACGGGCGGGATCGGCTGCCGCTTCCCACTCCTGGCAGACGTCGGCGAGGAATCCGGTGCCCGGGCGACTCGCCTCGGTCAGGATCTCGTCGCCGCGATCGCCATACATGCCCATGGCCGATGCACTGATGAACACCCGCGGTGGCACCGGCGCGGCCGCGAGCGACTGTGCCAGCGCGCGGGTCGGGCCGACCCGGCTGTCGCGGATGCCGGCCTTCATCGCCGGCGACCAGCGTCCGCCGGCCACGCTCTCGCCTGCCAGATGAATCACCGCATCGACAGGCCCGAGTGCCGCGGCGTCGACGATGCCGGCGGTGGGAGTCCATTGGCGTTCATCACTGGCCTGCGGGGTGCCGCGCACCAGGCGCACCACCTCGTGGCCCCCGCCCCGAAGGAAGGGCACGAGGGCGGATCCGACCAGGCCACTGGCGCCGGTGATGGCGATGCGCATGCGAGTTCCTGACTGGTGGCGGGCCAGATCGGCGGCCGTCACCCAGTGACGATACGCGAACATGCGCCGCAACACCCGCGCCACGATCGGGCGCGCCGGCCGGGACAGCGGGTCGAGGGGCAGGCGCCACGTGACCGTGTCGTGCAGCACGCTCGCGTCTGCCGACGTGCCGGCCTCGACACGATGGGTGTGGTGCCAGTGTGCGAAGGGACCGGACGCCTGCGTGTCGACGAACTGCACGCCCTCGACGAAGCCGTCGGCCTGATGGCGGGCATCCCACACGAGCGTCAGCGGTCCCTGACGCAACTCCAGCACGACGCGTCCGTCACGCAGGCCGCCCTCGCGCGTTCGCACGCGGACGCGATCCCACGGGGGCAGCAGGCGCGCGAGCGCCGACGGCTGGGCATGCCAGGCAAAGGCCCTGGCCGGTGAGGCCGGGAGGCGTGAGGCGAAGTGATGTGTTGTCACAAAGAAAATGCCGCCCCGCACGGAAGTGCGGAGCGGCGGGGCCCATGCGGCGGGCAGGTGTCAACGAAGCCGCACGAGCAGGACCTTAGTAGGTGCCCTTGGCCTTCGGCAGGATGACGGTGTCGATCACGTGGATCACACCGTTGCTGGCCGCGACGTCGGCCTTGATCACCTTGGCGCCATCGACCGAGACGGTACCGCCGTTGACGGCGATCTTCACGCTCTGGCCCTGGACGGTCTTGGCTTCCTTCAGCTTGACCACGTCGGCGGCCATCACCTTGCCGGCCACCACGTGATACGTCAGGACTTCCTTCAGCTTCGGGATGTCCTTGAGCAGGCCCTCGACCGTGCCGGCCGGGAGCTTCTTGAACGCGTCATCGGTCGGTGCGAACACCGTGAACGGCCCCGTGCCCTTCAGCGTCTCCACCAGGCCAGCGGCCTTGACGGCGGTGACGAGGGTGTTGAACATCCCGGCACCCACTGCGGTGTCGACGATGTCCTTGGTCTGGGCCTGGGCCGGAACGGCGGTGAACGCGACGGCAACGGCCGCGGCAAGGGCGAAACGACGAATCATGGCAAGTCCCTCCTGATACTACTGACAAACAACGCGCCCGGTTCGTCGGGCGCCGCATGTGCCGCATGGCGGCGTAAGTGGTCTGACGCCATGTTCGCGTCCCGGGGATCCCGGAGCCGGTGATTTTGTCTGCCGGCCCGACCCGCGCAATCATGACGACCTGCCTATGGACGCTGCCGGCGTCAGGAAGGCCCCCGCAAAAATCACATGCGCGTTGACGACTTCGACTTCGACCTGCCCGCCGATCGCATTGCACAGCATCCGCCGCCGGTGCGCGGCACCTCGCGGCTCATGGTGCTGGCGCGCGAGACCGGCGAGACCACCACCACGACCGTAGCCGACCTCCCGTCGTGGCTCCGCGCCGGTGACGTGCTGGTGCTCAACGACACGCGCGTCTTCCCGGCGCGCCTGCTCGGCCGGCGTCTGCCAGGCGGCGGGCGTCTCGAATGCCTGCTCGTCGAAAGGCTCGATGACAGGCTCACGGCTCAGGGCTCAGGGCTCAAAGAACAGGCTGACGGCTCAGGGCTCAAGGAGCAGGCTGACGGCTCAGGGCCCAGAGGGCATGCTGAGGGCGATATGTGGGAGGCGCTCGTGCATCCCGGGCCGCGGGTGAAGGTGGGCAGCACGTTCGTGATCGACACGGACGGGAGTCGGGAGTCGGGAGTCGGGAGTCACGGCGGGGCGATCCACGGCGAGATCGTCGGGCGCGGCAGTCACGGGACGCGCACCGTGCGCCTGCGCGCGGAGGGCTATGCCGACGTCGACAGCGCCATCGAGGCGCTCGGGCACATGCCGTTGCCGCCGTACATCAAGCGGCCGGATGCCACCGACGATCGCGAGCGCTACCAGACCGTCTTCGGCAGCCGACGCGGATCGGTGGCCGCGCCGACGGCCGGGCTGCATTTCACCCCGGACCTGCTCACGCGCCTGCGCACCGTCGGGGTGCAGGTGGTCACGATCACGCTGCACGTCGGCTACGGCACCTTCAAGCCCGTGCGTGTCGACGACATCGAGGACCACGTCGTCGATCCCGAGCGCTATGCCGTCTCGGTCGAGACGGCCGAGGCGATCAACCGCGCGAAGGCGGAGGGCCGCCGGGTGGTGGTGGTGGGCACGACGAGCACGCGGGCCCTCGAGAGTGCCGTCGACGCCGATGGCCGTGTGCAGGCCGGCGCCGCGACCACGTCGCTCTGCATTCGCCCCGGGCACCAGTTCCGCGTGGTCGATGCGCTGATCACCAACTTCCATGTGCCGCGGTCGTCGCTGCTGTTCCTCGTCTGCGCCTTCGCCGGCCGCGAACACGTGCTGGCGGCCTATGCGCGCGCCATCGCCGAGGAGTTTCGCTTCTACAGCTACGGCGACGCGATGTTGATTGTGTGAAGGATGCGCGAGGGTAGGGCCCGTTTTCGGAACGGGCCGTCGAAGCCGGGCGGAGGAGAGACGGGCCGTCGTGACGGTGAGCTGACGGTGACGGCCGGCTCGGAGAGCCGGCCCTACCCACGCTGAGCTGTCGACCTTTTCTGCTGTAGCCGTCGACCTTCAGGTCGACGGTCCGGTATTCTCATGCCTTTCTGGGGGGCAACTGACATGAATCGTTCGAAGATCACGTTCCTCGCCGGCACGGTGGCCGGCTCGGTGTTGACGGCAGGACTGCTCACGGTCGGCGCGGCCGGGCTGGAGGCGTGGCGTGCGCCGCAGGCGGCTGCGGCCAAGGCGGCGGCCGTCAAGTACTCCTCGCAGGTGGTGTTCGAGAACGAGCGGGTGCGCGTCAAGGACGTGACCTTCCCGGCCGGTGTGCTCGACACGGGCATGCACACACACGATCTCGCGCACGTGGGCGTCATCCTGACCGAGGGCACGCTGCTCTTCACCGAGAAGGACGGCAAGAAGGAGACGGCGTCGTTCACGAGTGGCAGCGTCGGCTTCCGCGGACCGAATGCGACGCACATGGTGGCCAACCCCGGGACCCAGCCGATGCGGGTGATCGAGGTCGAGTTGAAGTAGGGCCGCCCGCCCTTCGGGGCGGCCTCTCCGGGTAGGGCCCGCTCTCCGAACTGGCCGCCTCGACCTCGACTTGCTCAGCGCCATGCCTCAGCCAAACCGCAGGTCCCGTCAAGTGCGCAGCACACTCGCCGTGCTCGCGATGCTCGTGCTTGGATGCGCTTCGCTCGCGCACGCCCAGTCGCCCGCCCCCACCGCGCGCCCCAACATCGTCGTCATCCTTGCCGACGACCTCGGGTACGGCGACCTGGCGTCGTACGGCCATCCGCTGCACCGCACGCCGCAACTCGATGCCATGGCGCGCGAGGGACTGCGGGCCACGTCGGCCTACGCGCCGTCGCCGTCGTGCTCGCCGACGCGGGCGTCGCTGCTGACCGGACGCTACGCCTTTCGTGTCGGCGTGCCCGCCCCGTTCTCGCCGCGCAGCACCGGCGGCCTCCGGGCCCGCGACCACGTCACGCTGCCGCAGGTCCTGAAGTCGTCCGGGTACAAGACGATGGTGGTGGGGAAGTGGCATCTGGGCGACCAGCCGGGCATGCGGCCGCTGGACCACGGCTTCGATCGCTTCGTCGGTCTCCTGTACAGCCACGACTACAAGGACCCTTTCGTCCAGACGCCGGAGAAGCTTGCGCTGTGGGACGGGGAGCAGCGTCGCGTCGAAGAGCCTGACCCGGCGACGCTGACTGGCACCTATACCCGGGAGGCCGTCGCATTCATCCGCGACCGCGCCGCGGCGAGCCAGCCGTTCTTCCTCTACCTCGCGCACTCGATGCCGCACGTGCCGCTGGCGGTGTCGGCGGCGTGGCGCGGGCGCACGAGCAGCCTCTATGGCGACGTCATGGCCGAACTCGACGACTCGATCGGGCAGGTGCGGGCGGCGCTGACGGCAGCCGGCGTGGCGGACAACACCATCGTCATCTTCACGAGTGACAACGGCCCCTGGAACGCGATGCCCGACCGCATGTTCGGCCGCGACATCGTCAAGCCCTGGGACCATGGCACGCCGGGGCCGTTCCGCGGTGGCAAGGCGGGCAGCTACGAAGGCGGGCATCGCGTGCCGTTCCTGGCGGTGTGGCCGGGGAGGATTCGCGCCGGCCTCACGAGCGATGCGCCGATCAGCGTCGTCGACCTCTTTCCGACGCTGGCGGGTCGGGCCGGTCTGGCGGGCCGGGTCCCGGCGAACGTGGACGGCCTCGACGTCTGGCCGGTGCTGTCGGGCGCGACCGCCTCGCCGGCCGAGCGGACCATCCTCTACGACAACGGCGGCAAGCTCGAGGCGATTCGGGTGGGTCCGTGGAAGCTGCGGGTCAGCGTCGCCCCGACCGGGGCCGGGGCCGGCCCTCCGCTTGCCCGCCGTAGCCCTGGCGAAGGCGGGAACGGGCCGTCACCCGCCGAACGCGTCGAGCTGTTCCACCTCCTGCACGACCCTTCGGAGCGCTACGACCAGTCTGCCGCGCACCCCGAGGTCGTGGCGCGGCTGCGAGCGCAGCTGGACGCCGAGAACGCCCGGAAATAGCGGCGACGGGAGGTGGCGCTCGCTCCAGGGGCGCCGCCTCTGCTAGAATCGCTCGTTCTGGCTGGACGCCGTGTTCATGGCAGAGGGCCAGCCTTCAGGGTGCCGGTGTAGCTCAGCCGGTTAGAGCATGCGTCTCATAAGCGCAGGGTCGGCGGTTCGAGTCCGCCCACCGGCACCACAGTTTCTTCCAGCCCCATCCCCGCTGAATTTTCGCAGTGACTCCTGCAGTTGCCGACGGCTCCTCGGCGGCGCAGGTGGGAACCCTCCTGAACGCCATCGACGCCTTCGACGGCACGTTCGTCGTCCGCTCGGCGCTGCAGTTGGCGCCGCTGGTCTTCGTCCGGCCTGGCGAACTCCGACGTGCCGAGTGGAGCGAGATCAATCTCGCCGCCGCCGAGTGGCGCATGCCGGCGGAGCGCATGAAGATGCGCGAGGCGCACATCGTGCCCCTGAGCACCCAGGCGGTCGCCATCCTGCACAGCTCCGGCCGTTCACCGGTCACTCGCGCTACCTGTTCCCGTCGATCCGCACCACGACACGGCCGATGAGCGACGGCACCATCAACGCGGCGCTGCGTCGGATCCGATCCGCCTGTGGCTCTACGTCGCCTCGACCCGACCATCGAGAACGCGACCAGCGCATTGAGGTCCAGCGCCCCGAGCCCCTCGCCGCGCCTGCAGAATCTCCCCGAAGACGTCCTCGGCCAAGCTCACGCGCGCCCAGCCGCTGGCCATCGGCGGTGCAGCTTCGAATGGCGGCCCACGTCTGCAGGAGGGTCAATGGGAGTGCCTCCTGCTCGATCTCCGGTCCTTGATGCTGGCGCTGCAGCGGGCCGCCGTTAGCTCCCCGCCCGAGCGCGTGGGCGACGTGACTCGGGCGCGAGCGATTCCGGCGGGTCATCGAGGGTGGTCGAATATGAGGCCACGCTATTGGCCTCTCAACGCACGCAGTAGGTCGATGTCGCCCCTGAAGATCAGCTTCGTTCCTGAAGGGACGGTCGTGCCCCCTCGCCTAAGAGGTGCTTCGTGCTCGACGCCGAAGCCGAACGTGAACGTTCGAGGCTTCTCGGCGACCTCCCTCCTGTCGATGACCTTGAGTGCGTCTATCATGAACCTGAACACAAGCCTTTCATCCGGCGCATCAAAGGATGCAAGAGCGCCCTCCCCGCGGAAGCGGCTGTCATGTCGCCAGGCTATCGAGGCCGAGAAAGCCGGTGCGACCGTTGAGCCCTCGCCGTGAACGACCTCCATGGGATTGTTGAAGAGGTTGTAGGCCAAAGCCGCCTCCCAGAAGAGCTCGGCTTTGGTGGCTCCGTTCGCTATCGGCACCGACAGCACACTACTCTGGCCCCGGTCCAACAGAACACTCTGCGTGCCGAGAATAGTCTGACCGATTCTCACACCAAGGCTCACTTCTGCGGACTTCTGTCCGTTCGCCCGGAGGTTCGCGCGAGCTCCAAGGTCCCAGAGAAAGGCCTCTTGGTACACCGCTTGAGGTGATTCTTCGGATTCTGCTGGGGCACTGTCATCGACCGGCTCCACCAGAGATAGGGCTGGGACGAACCCAAAGCGACCACCAAGTGCGAAATCGAAGCGCTCGAAGCGGTCGTCGCCGAAGTGCTTCGACTCCCAGACGACATGGGCAAGAGCGGCTGCTGTTTGCTCGCCACCGCTTCCCTCGTCGACGGGTCGTCCGTTGCCTACCACGGCTCCGGTGACAAGAGTGGCTGAGAAGAGTTCTCGCAATCCTCGTTGCGCGAGCATGGCTTCCAGCGTCGTATGCGATTCCTCCGAGGACGTCAGCAGCTCGCTGAGCTCAGGAGGCCATTCATTCGCCCTTCGACTCGTGTCCGCGTAGCGGCCCACCCACCGATCGAGGGCCTTCAAGTTGATGTGCTGCCTCAGCAGCCACTGGTTTGTGGCCGTGTTCGCAGCGTTTGCGGCGACTAACGTGTCGGCAACCTTCGCTGGCGCACCGTCAGCTGTAGTCGCACTCACAATCGTGGGTACCGCTCTTGCGCTAAGCTCTCGCTTGGCCGTCTTGTAGCATGCCAGAAGTGTCTTCAGAGCGTCGGACGTAGGCGACGCATCCTTAGGCGGATTCGTTTCAACGAACCTCCGGCAGTCGGTAGGCAGGAGACCTGCTGTGTTACGACGAGCCAGGAGATCCTGCCCGGCCGCAGATGCCGGCCCAAAGCACATGTAAACCAGTGACGCCACAATGACTGTGGACGAAAGAGTCTGATGTCGATTGTTCTGGACCATGAACTGGTGAACGTTGGGACCTGAGAATCCGGACACCAGTCACGTCCGAGGGGTGAACTGTCCCAGATCGAGCTTGCAGCCCTATGGAAGCACGATGGGCTCGTAGCGCGTCACCAGGTGATTGCGTTCAAGGCTGTGCTGGCATGGAACGGCTCGGCCATGCTCTCACTTCTTGAATCGAACACCACCGAGCCATGCCTGAAATGCGCTCGTCGGGTGCGTACGCTGGAAGGCGGCCGGACCGGTCATGTCTGGGTCTCGAGCAGTAGCGGCTCCGGACAGCCGTTCACCATCTCTACTCGTGAGGGCCACGACGTCGATGTCGTCCGCACTCAGGTGTAGTGCGACCTCGTCACCAGCCACATAGCCGGTGACGACGATGGGAACGGTGCGAGCGTCGGACCGAAGGGTACCAGCACCGTGGACGGTCGGCCCCTGCTGTATCAAGAGAAGGTCCACGCTGCCCGCACCGACCTCGCCGCGCCAGCGACCATCGAGTACATCGTCGCGTGGCGCCAGGAGATAGAGGACGGCTCCGCTACAGATTAGCCCGGCGAGAGCGAGCCGCACGCGTCTGAGAGTCATTGTGGCTCGGCACGAGGTGTCAGGCGTTCAGATCGATGAACTCGGGATGGTCGGGAAAGGGGTACAGACGGACGGGTGGCGTAACCTGCACCCTCAGCTTCTGATAGAACATTGGGTGCATCGCGCAAATGTCGTGCTCCAAGATCGGGAGTCGGGTCTCCATCGCATACTCGAAATCTGCCTCTGCTGTGAAGCCGTCGGCGCTGAAGGTTCGCACTCGGCCAACCACCCCCAGTTCGCTCACGATCTGCCGGAACCTCCACGCCGAGTATTCGCCCGCAGGCCACTGCGATGCTGTCTGGTGCGCACGTTTGTCCAGGTCCCGCCCCTTGAAGACCGCAGGCATACCGTTGAGGGCGTCGAGGATTTGGCCGATGCGCGGATACACTGAACTGAAAGCGCTGACCACCTCGGTTGCAAGCCTCTGCTCGGCCTTCTTCACACCCGATCTGAGCTGCTCCTCCGTGAACCGAGGAAAGGTCCCCTCCTCGAGAGACTGTCGGGCCACCTCATTTGCCAGCACGATCAGCTGACGCGGCCTGAGCTGAGTGTGGCGCAGGACGTACGGAAAGGTGCTCTCGGTCAGGCCTCGGCCGTTGGTGAGATCCCGCCCGAAGAAGGGAGTCCACATTTTCGCACGGACCTCGCGATGATCGTCCCAGTCACGCACCGCACCATTCGGGAGCTGTATGCCTGTCTTCTCCAGGTACACGGAGAGGCGCCAACTGAGAAGTCGCATCAAATCCTTCGGGCGCCAATGGAGATACAGCTCGTTCTTCACATACTTCAAACTGTTGGTGATGGCCTCTTCAAGCAGGTAGGGAAAGACCTCAGCCATCATGAACAGTTTCAGGTGAATATTCTTGGACGCGTACGCGGGGTTGAACTGCGCGGCACACTCGATGAGCGCCGCCGTGGCGCGCATCATGTCCTCGTCATGGACGGCATAGTTCTCGAGAGTGTCGAAGGCGATCACGATCGGGTGCGATCGCGCGAACTCCAGCACGGCCTGCTTGCCCTCAGCGATAGTCGGCGTGGCAAAGAGCTCCTCCAGATGGTCCGACATCAGCGGGTCAAAGCTGCCGAACCGCGTCAAGAGCCATCGGAACGCGCCGCGAATGAACTGCGATGCCTTGCCTCCGTCGATACCGAACACATTGGCATCACGGATCCGGGGATCCTTGTCGCGGAGATGGTGAAAGATGACCGACCAGATGACAAAGTCCCAGACTCTCGCCAGGCGAGGGATTGCCACTTCGCGAGCCGTCGTTGCCGTAGCCGAGAGCGGAGCGAGGACGTCCTGGTAGACCTTGGGTTCGTCCACATCGATGAAGACTGCGTCCGGAAGTGTCGAGCGAAACGAGAGATAGCGGCTCAGAGCCGTCTTTCCGCTCCCCCGTCGACCGACGATCAGGTAGACGTCCGGTTTGAGCGCGTCCGCGTTGAAACGCGTATGGTAGAAATAGTAGTCCTGATAGTTCTCGCCGAGCGTACGCAGCTCGGACTCGCAGTCCGCTTCGCCGAAGGGCTTTTCGCTGTTGTTCGGCAGTCTGGCCATGCGTAGATTCTCTCCCGCGGATGTGTCGGTGATGAGCGCGGCAAGTCACAGAACCTGGTAAGCCGGCGCCAGGGGAAAGCATGAGATCGTCCTCGAAGGGGAGCCCGGTAAGGCTACCGCTGACGTCTGTGGATCCTACGCAGCAGCGCCGCCGAGACCGACGAGTGTTCCGCCCACGCAGCCTCGCGGACGTCAGCGGGCTGCGTCCGCAGCCATCGGCGCTGTGCGATGAGGCGCTTCTCTGAATCGATGTTCTTGCGGATGGCGTAGCGCACACGACCCTCGCCGTCGACGACGAGCGTGCAGCCGCCGAAGAAGTAGCCCTCCCGCACGGCACGCTTCTGCACGATCTCCGCAACCGTGTCGAAGTTGACGCTGCCGCCCGGTGAGACCCGGCGGACGGTGCGCAACGAGATCACCTGCGGAGCCTGCACCTTCCCGCCAGGGCGAACGAGGCCGCATGGAGGCCCATGCTCGCCGTTGCAGATGGCGCGGCCGAGCGCCTCGGCCGCCTCCACCTGCCGTCCGTCGTCGCTCCACTGAATGAGCCCGTTCGTGCAATCCAGTTGCAGTTGACTGAAGCGCAACGCCTCCACGGAGATCGGGCGCTCGGGTTGGCGCCACAGGAGCGAGCCCTCGCTCAGATCCTCCACATCGGGAACCGTGATGCCGTAGTGCCGAAAGGACGTCACCAGTGCCTCCCGGTAGGCCCACGGATCGTCTGCGACGAGGTCGGTGTCGGCAGTGATCATCGCGCGCAGGAATTCGCCGAACGTGCAGTGGTGCGAGGGGCTGTAGTCGATGGCCCGAATGACAATGGCCAGGAACTGTTGGGCCAGGTCGCACGCGGCTTTGGCCAGCAAGTCCACGCCCTCGGCAGGCAGGCGATTCTGGTAGGGCGCAAACACGCGACGGAGCTTCGCCGTCTTGACGGCATACACCCGCCGGAATGCCTCGAAGCACGCCGACACCAGCACCGCGCCCAGCGTGTGCTCCTCCTGCGTGTCGTCGTACCTCTGGTGGTCGGGCACCGGCTCGTCCACTTTCGTGTTGTGCACCGCCGTCCGCAGTGGGGAGCGGCCGTCGATCAGGTCGTACCCGAACTGCCGTCCGATCGCGGCAAGCTGATCGGTCTCCACCCCTCCCTGGGTGCGATCGATGGCCGCCGCCACCACACCAGGCTGAGCGAAGTGCAGGAAGATGGCCACGAGGTCCGAGAAGCCCTCGTGCAGCGCAGGCACATCGGGATGCGTCGGGCGGAGGAAGTTCGGCCTGAGTCCATCGAGGAGCGCGTGACTGATCTCGTGCGCGATGATGTCGCGCGAGAGTGCCAGATACACGCGGCCACCGGGCTGGCTGCGACCGGTCGCGAACTCCTGCGCCGTCTGCCAGCCGAACTCGACCGTGCCACTATCGCGGTCGTAGTAGGCGTTCGCGTCGCGGAACGCTCGTGGCACGAGACGCAGTCGACCATCGTCGTGCGGGATCGGGCCGAACCCCGGATCCCGACCCAGGGCGTCCGTAAATCGGGCGTACGTTTCCATCGCAACGGCGTACACCATCTGGCACGCAAAGCGAGGATCGGTGGTGCTGGGCGACAGGCCGTCGGTCATGAGCAGTGCTCGAGACTCGAGGTCGAGCACCGCATCGCCCATGTCCCGGCGGTCGACCACGAACCAGTGTCCGGCCGGACCCGGCTGAAGCGGTTCGTAGGGCACCGACAGGGTCGACACCTGTCCGTCCAGTCGGCCGACGCTCGGATCCTGCGTGAACACGCGGAGACGCCGACGTGTCGGCATGCCGTCCGGGATCTCCGGATGCGGTTGTACACGCTGCCGAACGTTGGGGTGAAGACCGAACGTCCATGCCGACGCTCCGGCAGTGCTGCGCGCGTTCATGTCATCGCCCGCCCAGGAATCGTCTCTGCTTCATGCCAGGGGCCGGGTCCAGCAGAGTCGGGTTCTGCCGGCGGTCCCGGCCAAACGCCTTCAGGATCGCCGTGATGAAGGCCTGGTTCGACCCGCCGCCCGCGAGGGTCGTGTCGAACACGGTCATCGCACTGGTCGTGAAATCGCCGTGGCTGTCGGTTTCGAACGCGAACTCGTGATCCAGACAGGCGGCAAATGAGACGACCCCAGGCTGCGGCTCGCGCTCGCCTGCCGGTGGGACCGTGGCTCTGGCCCCGTCCCGTCTTCGTACGGCCTCGTATTCGCGGATGACGGAGGCGGGCAGCTTGAAGAAGCGGACCTGCTGATTCAGGCCAGGCCTCGGCAACGCAGCCACCCGAGTGTTCGTGCCCGAGTTGCAGCAGTCCATGAAGAACGTCAGCGTCACGCCAGGACGCTCACGGAGCTGCGCGCATACCTGGTAGATGTCGTCGTCGGTCAGCAGTTCGCCGCGCTGGTAGTCGACGGGGACCAGTGCCTCATCAAAGCGGTCCACCTCGTCACCATTGAGATCCGGCACCTGGGTTCCATGTCCGGCGTACTGGAACACGAGCTGGTCGCCGCGTCGACTGTCCTTCACGAGCGAGGTCAATGCCTCGAGCATCCGAGACCGCGTGGCGTCGCGATTGCGCAAAGTGGTGACCGAGAATCCGGCCCTCTCCAGCCGAGCCTGCCACGCTCGGCTGTCGTTGACGCAGCCGCTCAACGGCATACCGGCGTACGTGTCGATGCCGATACAGACGGCGACGCGTCGCGTGACTGGAGACTCGGCTCTGTCGACCGATGCTTGCGAACCCGAATCGACGGGCTCGTCCTCCCCGTCGTCTTCCCTATCGAAGGCAGTGACCGGCTTTGCCTTCTCGCCGTGGCAGCAACAGCACACACAGTCGACCGACGGCTGGGCCTCACCATCGTCAGGCTGCACCAGCGCGCGAGCCGCGTCAGCACCCTCGAGGGTCCGGGCGAAGTCCTCGGATGTCGGGAACCTCTTGCCGCCGAACCCGAGCGCGGCGACGCCAAGTACGTTGGCCAGAACGCTGCGCAAGGTGGCCTCGTCGTTGTCGAAGCCGCCGTGCTGTGTCGCCAGCGTACGCTGGTTCAGCGCGCCATCCTCGTCGCGCTGCGAGAACTCGATGGCCCTGACGTCGCTCACGGAGTACTTCAGAGGAGCGCGCAGGTCGCGCTTGTCGGCAAGCCCGAACGCGGAGCGCATGCTGGGGTCGGCGAACAGGTCCTTCTGCAGCCCAAGCACGCGGCCGTCATTCCGGTCCTCGCACGCGTCCCGCACGTAGTACAAAAGGGACTTGCGGTAGATCTGCGCGACGTTGTCGTCGCGCTCCGCCTTGTCGCTCATGGTGAAGACGCGCAAGCGCTTCACTGTCCGGCCATCGACGATCGGCGCCACGTCACGCGCATAGTCATCGATGCGGATCGCTGGCGCCAGGTAGTTGAGTGACTCGAAGGCCAGTCCCTCGTCCGTGAACAGCCGCATGAAGGGCGCGAGGACGATGGGGCCGGTACTATGGCCGACCGCGTGGAGCTTCACCTTCTTGTGCTGCGACAGCCAGGGCAGGAGCCTCTGTGCGAGTTCGTGGAGCCCGCCAGGACGACCGAACCTGGTGGTCGGCTCCGAGCACCGCCGCGCGTTGGCCTTCATCTCGGCCCAGATCGGGCGCGCGAGTTGCTGTGTGGCAACCTCCACACCCTTGTCCCAGAAGTCCCCGAGCCCGCGCTGACCGCGTGGCTGCTTCCAGATCGTCTGAAAGAGACTCGATTCCCAGATGAAGAAGATGGGGTAGACGCGATGCGATTTCCACCAGGGCAGCATCGCGCGGGCGTAGCGTAGCGCCGACGTCTCGCCGACCAACCCGCCGTGCGCGTAGAACAGCAGATGGTCGAAGCCGTCGCCGTCGAACTGGGGTGTCAAATGGTCGCGGACCAGGGTATCGAGATCCGCGGTGGTGTTCTGCATCGCGCCCTTGCCAGACAAGACCCCCTGTGAGGTGTTCACGGCATGGCCGATCAGGTCCCGGAACTCGTCTTCGATGCCACGCGCGCCAGCGCCGTCATCGGTCGCGAGGCGTCCCTGCTCGATCAGTCGCGTGAGCACTGCCTGCTCTTCCGCGGCGTGAGCGTGTTCCGGCACCTCCAGGTAGTCCGGCTCTGGGCGTAGGTCGCTCCTCGTCAGTGCGGTCCGAACGATCGCGCCACGCGTCAAGCCGCTTGGCACAGGCACGTCGAAGGCGCTCAGTGTGTTGTTGGCAAGGAGCGCCTTGATGTCAGTCCGAAACTTCGCGGGGTCGAGGTCCAGGCCAGGACACGTCTTGCCGGTGTTGAGGAACTCCCGGTGGAACTTCACCGCGTTCTCGTCGAGGCCGCATTTGGCCAGCACCGCGCGGACGACGGCGTAGGCCGTGTTCTTCTGCGCGCCCGCAAAGGGATCGACCTTCCTTTCGAACAGCCCGACCATCTCGACCATGAAGGGGCCCGCCGCCGTCGTCCCGTTGTGCCCACGCACGCTCGCCGGCATCACGTCGAAGGGACGACCCGTCCAGATCAGGCCCTGGGGGTCGATGGTGAGGTGCTGCGCGATGTCCGCCATCCCGATGCTCTGGTGGAAGGCGCGCATGGCCTCGACGCTCGCGAGCCCGCGGAACTCCGCATGACGGGGATGATCCGTGCAGTGCACGTGCACCTGCGTGATGCGTCGAACAGGGGTCCAGGCATCCAGCAGCGTCTCGAACTCGGAGAGGCTCAGCGCCTCGATGGGGTGTGGCATGACGTCTCTCAGGCAATGGACTGGCCGATCCCTGATGGGATCGGCTCCGCCGGCGTCTCCAAGGCAACCGCCGGGCAGCGGACATCAGAACGCTGGCCCGGCCAAAGTCGTACATCTACAGGCATGGCTCGGGAATCAGAGGGGGTAGCTCCAGGCGCCTGGCCGCCGGAGCATTGACGGTCGACAACCGCCTGGCCCCGCTGGACGTCTTGTAGATGCCCTGACCAGAACGGCGGCGCAGCCGTGCGGCGGTGTTGTTGTGGCCGCGGCCGGTTGAGGTATCTTTGCGGCCTACTCAGGAGTTCGACACATGGAGCCCGGCGACCGCCTCCCAGACGACGCACGCGGTGACTCCGACGCGACTGCGGTGACGCTTGCGGCCCTGCCAGGCCCGCAGCGCACGTCCATGCGTTTGCTGTTGCGCGCCCGCCGCGGCGACCAGTCCGCCATCGCGGAGATCGTCGCGCGGCATGTCGGTCCACTGACTCGGTGGGCGCATGGGCGCCTGCCGCGATGGGCGCGCACCGTCGCGGACACGAGCGACCTGGTACAAGAGGCCTTGCTGCAGACGCTTCGTCGCTTCAACGGCTTCGAACCCCAGGGCCATGCCGCTCTCCAGGCGTACTTGCGTCGAGCCGTCGACAACAGAATCAAGGATGAGTTTCGCCGCATTGGCCGTCGCGGCATCGCGTCGGAGGTAGACGAGCGGCTCGCAGACGGGGCGCCCTCGCCACTGCAGGCCGCGATGTTCAGCGAAACGGAGCGCAGGTACCGAGAGGGCATTGGTCGACTGCGTGAGTCCGACCGCCGGCTCGTCGTCGCGCGCGTCGAGTTGGGCTACTCGATCGAGCAGTTGGCGGCGATGACGGGTCGAGTGCGAACCGACACCGCACGTGTGGCCCTCCGCAGGGCTCTGCAGCGGCTGGCCGTGGAGATGGCCCGTGGAGCGTGAGAGCGGAGCCGTCAGTCGGCTGGCTGCCGCCGTGGCGAACGGCGAGGCGATCGACTGGACCGCAGCGCGGCTCCTTGGACGGAGTGACGACGAGCGACACGTGCTCGCGCAACTCGAGGCCGTCGTCGGACTCGAACAGCGGCCCCACGCCGACACCAGTTCATCCCAGGCAAGCGATGGCGCAGTGTGGCTCCTGGACCTGGCGCTCAACGTCATGGCCGGCGTTCACGTCATCTTCGCCTGCGCAGGCCAGGTAGTCGCGACGCCGCGCACCACGTTCCTGAACGCACAGCTGGCGATCATGCTGGCTCTCGCGGGCGCGGCCCTACTGCTCCTGAATGGCGGGGCACGCGATTCGCGTGCCCGCCACCTTGGTCAGCTCTACCTGCTTCTGGCCGCGGCTATGGCACGACCGGCCCTGGAGGTCCTGGAGCGCGGGGGCATGCAGACTGCGGCCCTCCTGTGGTCCGGTGTGTACCTCGAGTCGTTCATACCGCTGACCACCTGGCGGTTTGCGCGCGAGTTCCCCTTCATCGTGCGGTTCACGCGATTCGACCGTCTTGCCAACCTCCTGATGGGGCTGGCGCTGTCTGTCTCACTCGTGCTGTTCGGATCGAGCGCGATGGCACGACCGGGCGTGGGGCAGGGTGCTGCGGGGCTCGGCTGGGCCGCCACCTTCAGTCGACGAGCGCCGGACGGATGGTTCTGGCCGGTCGTGTACCTGTTCCTGCTGGCGGGCGTCCTGGCAGTCGTCCTGCGCACGCGAGCGGCCGCCGAGGCCGAGCGCGCGCGAGCGAGGTGGTTCAGTCTGAGCCTGTTGGCCGGGTTCGGCCCATTGGTCGCTACTGGCTTGTCCCGCGCAACGCTGCCGGGCCTGTGGCAGCCGCTGGACGCATCGGCCTCCGCGACACGGCTGATCGACGCAGCCGTGTTCGGCGGCTTGCTGGCCGTTCCGTTCGCGACGTCGTATGCGGTGCTCGTGCATCGGGTGTTGTCGCTCCGCCTCGTGGTCAGGCGCGCGCTTCAGTACGCGCTGGCGAGAGTCTCACTCGTGATCCTCACACTGCTCCCCATTGGCTGGTTTGTCGTGCAGGCCTACCTGCGCCGAGGCCGGACCGTCGAGGAGTTGGCAGCGGAGATGAGCTGGCCGGGGTTGTTCACCATGGGAGTGGGCACGTTGCTCCTGCTCACACGCGGGCCGATGCTTCGGAGCCTCGATCGCCACTTTGTCGGGGCCCCACTCGACTACGGGCGGCCCTTGAGCGAGGCCGCCGTCGCCATCAGCAGGGCAAGAAGCCGACGGGAGATCGCCGCCTCGCTCGCAATGCACGTGCAGCGTACGCTCGGCGCACGGTCCGTGAGCGTCCTTGAACGTCGCGCCAGCGGAGAGTGGTCGTCGTTGCTGGGTGGAGCACACGGGCCAGACGCACATGGGGCGTTGACGGCTGTGCTCGACGAGAGCTCCGGGGCAGTCAGTCTCGAACCCGAGGGGCCTCTGTACGGGCTCCTGCCCCCGCGGGACCAGAACTGGCTGACGCAGAGGGAGGTGCACGCGCTCGTCAGGATCCCTGGCCCCGACGGCAGCGTCATCGGCTGCGTCGCCATCGGTCCACGAACCAACGGGTTCCCGCTGTCCCGACAGGACCTGGACTACGCCGACGCGGCCGCCAGCACGGCGGGCGCGGCCCTGGATGCGTTGGCGCGCCAGGGATCGACGGAGCTGCACTCCGATGACCGCGATGAGCTCGCCTTCGAGTGCGAGGACTGCGGCGACGTGTTCGAAGCCGCTCCGCGGTGTGTCTGTGCCTCGACCGACAGGATGCTGGCATCCCTGCCGGCGCGGGTTGCCGACAAGTTTCATGTGACGCGTCGGCTGGGGCGTGGAGGGATGGGCGTCGTCTATCTGGCACACGACGAGGCGTTGGACAGACGCGTGGCGCTGAAGACGCTGCCTCGCCTGTCGACCGTCGATCCGGGCTCGATCCGAGCCGAGGCACGTGCCATGGCCGCCGTGGAACATCCCTGCCTGGCGACGATCTTCGGGCTGGAGGTCTGGCGACAGACTCCCATTCTTGTCGCGGAGTACCTGCCAGGAGGCACTGTCGCGGACCGGTTGAGGACGCGCCCTTTCGTGGCTGCCGAAGCCATTGCCAGCGTGATCGCGCTGGCCGAGGGGCTGGGCGCTCTTCATGCACTCGGCTTCCTGCACCGCGACATCAAGCCGTCCAACATTGGCTTCAGCGCCTCCGGCCGGCCCAAACTGCTCGACTTCGGCCTGTCTCGGCTGATCGGAAGGCATACGACCTCGAGTACCTGGCAGGGGTCGTCCATCGACCTGAGTGGGACGAGCTCAGCGCTTGCCGGGACACCCCTGTATCTCTCTCCTGAGGTGCTGGATGGCGACAGTCCTTCAAGTCAGGATGACCTCTGGGCGCTGACACTGGTTCTGGTCGAGATGCTCGGGGCGCCACACCCGTTCTCGGCGCCGACCGTTGGACGCGTGTTCAGGAAGATTCGGACGACCTCGGGAGCGCGCCATATCCTCGTGCCCGAAGACGCCCCGAAGGCCATCACGTCGTTCGTAGAGCGGGCTCTGCACCCGCGCCGGAGTGAGCGCTTCCGGTCTGCGACGGACTTTGCGGATGCCCTGCGCGCCATCCTGCATCAGGGACGCGTCGGCCCCCTGTCCGCTTGAGACGCCTACGACGTTCTTGTCTCTCGCGCGGCACCTGCCGCGATGCCGTTGGAGGCACATGGCCGAGTATCCGTTCCGCATCGCACTCGAAGAGTTCCGCACCTGGATCGAAGACGCCGCACAGGTGCCCATCGAACCAGAGCCGCTCGAACGCTTCATCGAGCTCTTCGCCTTCGACTTCGCCGAGTCGCTGTCGCACGATCGTGGTGATGCGGTGTGGCGCCGCGACAGGCGACGTCTGCGAAATCTGGCCCGGTACCTGGCCACCATCGCCGAGATGCATGCCACCGGGGGCCGCGGGGCCACGGCGACGATCGGCGAAGACGAGCTGATCGCCGCGTTCAAGATCGTCAAGCCGCACTGCGGAGTTGCCGAAACGAACCCGGCCACACCCAGTCGCGGCAAGTACTGCTCGGCAGTGAACGTCTAGCCCGGTGCCAGTTCCGTCATGACGAAGCGCAGGACGACGTGTCGCATCTCTGGCGGTCGCGAGGTCTCCCTGGTTCGGTGCGGCTCGGTCGACGACGTCCTGACCGACCCGGCCCGACCCGAGCTGCATCGTGTGCTCCGTGGCCTGCGGCCCCTCAGCCAGCGACCCTGGTTGACGCGTTCGCTGGACGATCCGTCGGCGAACGCCTTGCAGGTCCTCGAGGAGGAGGCGTCAGGACGCCCCGTCGTGGCAACCGGAGCCATCGCGGTGGGTTTCGCCGATGACGTCACCGACGCCACGGCCGACGGCATCATCGCCAAGTACGACTGTGCCGAGGTCCGGCGTCTTCGTTTCGCGCCACAACTGCGGGTCGTCGTGCCGACGTCCGGCGTGGACGTCTTCGAACTCGCCGGGCGGCTGCAGGCCGAAGAACCACCCGGAGTGATTCGGTATGCCGAAGTCGACTTGCTCGAACCTATTGGGGCGCGCGGTCCCGACCCACAGCAGGCGCAGCAGTGGATGTGGCACCCCGCGGCGCGGGACGCACGGTTTGCGTCCTCAGGGGTCAGCGCTATCGACGCCTGGCGCAGGACTCGAGGGGCCGGCGTCACCATCGCGATGATCGACCACGGCTTCCACCTCGCTCTCTCGGACATCGCCCCCGCAGTCACAGCGGACGCCGCGATGTTCCAGACGACGCCGTACCACGACGCGCAGTTGGTACGCACGCGCGCGCTCCCGACCGGCGCCCACGGCACGTTCTGCGCCAGCCTGGCGGTTGCGCGAGCCAACAACGGTGTTGCCGGCTGTGGCGTGGCGCCGGAAGCGTCGCTGATGCCCATCGCTTGCCTTGGCGACAGTCTGGGCTCGCAGCTCACGTTGGCACGGGCGGTCGCCTACGCCGCCGCGCCGTACCTCGAGGGCGGTGGTGGCACGCCCGCAGACGTCATCGTGTGCAGCCTCGGGCCGGATTCCGGCCCCTGGCATCTTCGTTCCGTGCTGCACGATGCGCTGCGATTCGCCAGTGCCTCGGGCCGCGGAGGCCGCGGCACGCCGATCTTCTGGGCGGTTGCCAACGAAGACGGCCCAATCGCCATCGACGAGGTCAACGCGTCCGGCCTGACGATCCCGGTCGGCGCATGTGGACCGAAAGGAGAGCGGCATCCCGGTGGCCATGGGCGTGAACTCGCCTTCCTGGCCCCCGGGCACGCGGTGCTCGGACTCTTGCCGGACGAGGCGTTGGCGGTGGCGAGTGGCACCTCCTACGCTGCGCCGATCGCCGCCGGCATCGCCGCGCTGGTGCTCTCCATCGCCCCCAACCTGACCGGCGCGGATCTTCGCGACCTGCTGCAGCAGGCGTGCGTCCCGTGTGCGGCGCCCGACGACAAGGCGGGGCACACCGACAGGACCGGGTTCGGTCGCCTCGACGCAGGCAAGGCCGTCGCGCTAGCCATCAAGCGGGCCGGGTCGCCAGTGCTAACCACCACGTAGTCGTTCTCACGTCCCTCGACCCTGCGCAGGTAGTTATTGAGCCAATTCGAGAGGGAGAGTGCGTGGAATCGCCAGGTGGAGGCGAGGCCTCCACCTGGTCGGCTGCCGGTGGTTCCAGCTAGTGCATCACTGGCTCAGCCCGCGTCTGCCGACACCAGCGGGCTGTCCATGAAGAACCGCGTCACGGTTTCGCCCCCTGGGGGGGTGATCTCCAGCACCATGGCCGACTCGCGGTGCGCCTTGCCGAGGCCGCCGACGCGCACGAGCGCATCAAAGACGCCAAAAAACGTGTTGGGAGCGCCGAATTTGTCCATCTCCCCGCCGGCCTTCAGCACGTCCGCCTCGACCTTTTCCAGTTCGCCGAGGGATACGGCACGCTGGGTCGTGCGAGCGTCGTCGACGACGGCATCAAGTCTGACGAAGCGCTTGGCGAGACTATCCTCGACGTTGAGCAGCGTTCGGAGGATCGCCATCTGCGGGTCGTCGCGATCGAACGACTCCTTCCTTGGCGCGCCGCCGGTCATGAAGCCAGGCAACGTCACCGTGACCGGTGCGCTCTCTAGTGTGTTGTCGCGATTCTTCTGCGCGTTTGCGTCGGTGAGCGCCAGCCCGACGAGTGCCTGGAATGGCGTCCGCCGTGTGACCAGCGCACTGGCGATCAGACGGCGGCTCGTGAGTCGGACCAGTCGGTCCAACGGTTCGCCGGTCAGGGCGACGAATGCATCGTGAACGGCCTTGTGATCGAACCGGACTGTGTAGCTCGCCTTGACCCGGCCGAGGCGCTTGCCAAACTGCGCCTCCAACTCCGCAATAAGGCCATCCTGGACCAAGCCGAGGTGCTTGCCGAGTTCGAGGTAACTCGAGAGCTCCTTGATGTCGGTCATGTCATCGCTCTGTATCAGGTCGTAGCCGACGCTCATGCGCTCGAGCGTCTTGACCAGATACTCGCGGGTCGGGCGATCGCTCGATGCACCGAAGGACTCGCCAGCCATGCGCAAGAGCAGGCTGGCCTGCATGCGCTCCTTGTGCTTGCGGCCGCTCTCCACGAGCTCCTTGAGCGACGCTTCACTGGCGAAGACCTGCACGAGGCCGCCCGCATGCGACTGCAGGGAGACATCCGTACGCGTGACGACCTCGAACAGGCGCTTGAACTCCCAGCCGAACGCATTGAACTGCAGTTGTGACGACCGCGTCACCTCGTGCGTGAGCCTTGCCTTGTGCACGAGGACGCCGCGGGCCTGCTGCGCCGCCACGAACACAGGAGCAATGCGGCCGGCCGCGGCGTCTGCAAACAGCTCTGGTCCACCATCTCGGGAAAGGTCGATCTCGACGTCGATCAGCGCCTGGTCGGAAGTGGCTCGGGTGTACAGGAAGTTGATGCGCAGTTCCACCGACTGATGCAGTGCCTTCTGTGCATGGGCGGCAAAGTCGTCCTTGAACCGCTTGAGTCCGGCCAGGGTCTTGTTCAGTTCGGTGACGGTCCTTCCGGCCTCGCTCTGTTCGATCACATCGAAAGTCCTGCCAACGATCCGCTCCACGAGACCCTGAAGCGTCGTGTCACGAAGCTGGCGGATGTCCTGCGCCGTCTTGACCTTCTCCAGGGCACCAAAGAGCTCGTCGAGTCGGAGACGCTTCTTCGCCGCTCCGATCACGTCCCGCAGCTTCTCGAATTCTGGAGCGGTGGCCAGGCGCAGAACAGCCCCGGCGACCAGCTGCACCCTCGCGAACGGCTCGAGGCTGTCCCCGGTAACCAGGGCATGGACGTCACCACCAACAATCTGCTGAATCAGCTTCCACGCGTCCTGGTTGCTCAGCGTGAGGAGATCGTCGCGGCCTGACAGCGTAGCCACGAGTCGTAGTGCCTGTTCGAGGACCTCCTTGTTCGGGCCCAGCGACTTCTCGTACAGCTCCATCACGGTGTTGACGACGCGTTCGTCGATCGACTGGTAGGCCTCGACCGCCTTGCGGATGTTGGCGAGCACAACGGCGACCTGCGGCGAATCGATCACGGCGCCGGTCCACTGTTCAGCGAGTTCCTGCACGAGCCCGGTGAGCAGCCGGCCGACCTTCTTCTCGAGTGCATTGAGGTCGGTGACGTCGACGGCGTTGTCCAGGGCATCGAGCACGGACTTCACGTCCGTGCCGAGGAACGCGCCCAGGAACTCGTTCGGAGCCTCGCTGAAGCCGGAGACGTCCGCTTTCGCCGTGAAGTCGAACCCGGCGGCGGCTTGGAGGCGTGTGTCCTTTCGTTTGCGCACGGCGAGGCGTGCCCAGCCGTCGGCGTGGCCGCGTGTGAGCACGATGGTGAAGTCGCCCGCGAGTCGATAGCCGAGCGTCAGCGCGGCCTTGGCTCGCAAAGCGTAGTCCAGCCTGGCCTCGATGTCGCGGATCGCGAACCCTTCGGAGGCTGTCAGGCTGTAGCCCCAATTGAGTGCGGATGCGAGTTCGAGAAATCCGGAGTATGAAAACTCCACCACCTCGCCGTCCCGCGGCAGGTCGGGTACGCTGCCACGGGACTGGGGAAGCCGGATATCCGAAAGGATGAGTGCGAGTATCGATCGAGCGGGTGTCGTTCTCGCGAACTCCAGGTAGCGGTTGAGGGTGACGTTCGCGCCAGCCTTCGCCGAGATGCCAAAGGAGAAGCCTGCCGGAGCAGTCACCTTCGCACCGGCGGCCGCCTTCCCGTGTGCCCCGAGTCCAAGAACTACGCCGAGACGGTCTTCGCCAAGTGGCGCCGCGCCCGCCGGCAGTTTGGTGCCGTCACCGGCGCGGGCGAGCATGAGCGTGAAGTCGCCCCCCCCACTGAAGCTGGCAGTGCAAGCAACCGCATCACTGCCAAACTTCAGCTCTGGCGTACTGCCAGCGACCTTGGCAGCAGTGAGGACCTTCGCTTCGTCCGGGAACGGAGCGGCCGGGTCAAGCGCCACGGCGACTCCCGTCGCACCCGTGAACGACAGCTCCAGCTCACCGCGCCCTCCGGTGAAGCCCTTCGTGAAGGTCTTGTCGGTAACGGGAATGGTTAGCATGTCTGTGCTCCGTAAGTCGTGACCAGAAGGCCGTGCAGTCGACGAAGGGGAGGAGATGGAATGGGCACAGACCCCCTTAACGTGGCGCAGCCCGATTCCGTACACCTCCGCCAGCGTCGATCTTGGTGTGTCCGAACCTAGCCAGTTCAGCGTTCTTCGTTAGCACGCAGCAGTCGGGCATGCAGGACGTTCACGTACAGCGAAGTTCGCGGCAGTGGCGTGACGGTAGAGGCCAGGCCGCACGTTGTGGCGCTCGCGGGGCCGACGCCATGTCCTCCACCACGGCGGTCGCCAACAGCGGATCCCTGTCCTCATCTGGCGCCCTGTACTCCTCTGCCGCCGCCGGCGTTCTCTAGGACTGGCTGACTCGGTCCTCGTCGAATCGGCTGCCACACAATCGAAGGAGGCGCACCATGTGGAGAAGTCGTGTCATCGCTGGTCTGTTGGTCCTGCTTTGCCAGGCGTCGCGCGCGACCGCGACGCAGGCTCCGGGTGCGGGCGATCCGGCAAACCCCGCGCTGCCCGCACCCAAGGCAGACGCGCCGCAAGCGGGTGCCGCAGCCAAGGCCGGCCCGGCCGCGCCGGCACCAGCACCCAAGGCTGCACCCGCAGGGCCACCGGAGGCCCGTCAGCAACAGCCGGCGGCCGCCCCTGCTCCAGACCCGTGCGAGGCGTCCCAGAGCGACCAAGTGGTGGCGTCGGAGGCCCTGCCGAAGCTCTGCGACGACGCCATGCCGAAGGTCATCGAGCTCAAGGAGGACCTAATTGTCCGCGTGGCCGGCTTCGACGTGTGGGCGTCCAAGCACCCAGCCGATGCACAGAATCTGCTGCTCTACATCAACGGGTACCCGGTGAAGAGGCTGACCGCGCGCGACTACGAGAAAGACGAAGTGAGGCTCAAGTTGGTGCGGCATCCGGATAGTCGAGCGGAGTGGTCGGAGCTTCTTGGGGAGCCGTCCTTGAGTCCGCGACCGGTTACGCTCAGGCTGGGCATTGCCGGGCATCCACCGTTTGACGGTAGCGCGAGTGTCGAGCTCAAGACCATGGATGGCTGGTACCTCGCGTTCGCGGGGGCGGCCTTCGCCGGTCTCTTCTTGCTCTTCGTGATGATCGCGAGGGGGAGCGATCTACTTCGCGAGGGGCGCATGCCAGTCGGGAGCACCGAGCGACGCCCCTTCAGCCTCGGACGTACCCAGATGGCCGTATGGTTCTTCATTGTCATCGCGTCCTTTCTCCTGATCTGGATCGTCACTGGAGCCTATGACCCGCTCACGGCGTCGGTTCTTGCGCTGATCGGGATCAGTGCCGGCACCGCACTTGGCGCCATGGTCATCGATGC
The DNA here is from genome assembly GCF_022842525.1 of Luteitalea sp. Lineage (NCBI taxonomy): Bacteria > Pseudomonadati > Acidobacteriota > Vicinamibacteria > Vicinamibacterales > Vicinamibacteraceae > Luteitalea > Luteitalea sp. The sequence goes on along the minus strand of NZ_JALHPM010000003.1, from coordinate 77,002 downwards.
GAACAAGGAGGCGGCTGTCGACAACCGCAACGACGGATTGCGAAACGAGCGCCTCAAGATTGACGCGGACGTGGCCGCCTTGCAGGCATCGCTCGCGCAGATGCAAGAGCAGCATGCCGCGGCGCCCCCTGGGGTCGACATCGTTGCATTGGGACAGCGGATTGCCGAACGTCATGTCGAGATCGCCGGCAGGGTCACCCGGGCACAGCAGGTCGACGACGAGTTGCGAGCACTGGGTCAGCGCGTGCAGCCTCTCACGTCTACCGGGTTCTGGAAGGACCTGCTCAGCGACGAGAACGGCGTCAGCTTTCACCGCTTCCAGATCATGGCCTGGACTGTGGTGCTTGCCGTGATCTTCTGCGTGACCGTCTACGAGAGCCTAGCCATGCCGGACTTCGACGCGAAGCTCCTCGGGCTGATGGGCCTCAGTTCCGGCACCTACCTCGGATTCAAGTTCCCCGAGGTGAAGTAGCAGCGGGGCGGTCCGATGCAAAGAATGAGTCGTTGTTGGTCGACGCAGACGGGCCGGCGCATCGCCTCCTGGAGGTGTCGTGTCACGCCCCGATCAGTGCTTCTGATAGCCGTGCGCACCAGGCTGTAGGCCGCGGCGGAGGAAGTCATCTGCCAGTCAACCGGGGCGCCCCTCCGCGTGCTTCGCGTGGCGTAAGTCCACCATGTCCGGATCCCGCCCCGCCGTCGTTCTTGTGGATGTAGCAAACAGTTCAAACACTCCGCCGCACCGGCCAGATCCCGTCGGTGCGTCGCAGGAGGACGCGTGCGCATTGCCCTGCAACTCGATGCGGCCACTGCCGACGCCGTTCGGGTCCGTGTGACCCGAGAGGGCCCTGTGCCCCGTGGCGAGGGGTCCTTGCCGGTCGAGCAGGTGGTCCGAGCGGCCGGTGCCGTCGTGCGCCCCGTACACCCGGGCGCATCCGATGCACTGCTGACGCCCTACTTCTTCATCGACGTGCCAGACGACGCGGACACCGCGGATCTGCTGGACGCCTTGCAACGAACCCCAGGCGTGGAGGCGGCCTACATCGAGCCGTCGGCCGAGCCGCCCATGCCGTAGCCAACCAGGAGAGTGCCCCATGGCTCGCAAGTCCGCACCCACACGTCGTCGTCGCTCCTCGGCCACCGCTTCGTCTTCGTCAGAGGGCCGCGAACTGGTCGTCATCACATCGAGCAGCGCCGGCTTGCGCGCGGGCGCGGGGGCCCTGGCCTCAGCCAGCGGTGCTTCGGTCAGCGCGCTCACCCGACTGCTGAGCAACCGGTCGGCCACCCTCGTCCCGGTGTTCGGCAACGAAGAGCGCGTCCTGCGGGCGCGGAGCCTGGCGGTAGGCGCGCCGGAGCTGCCGGCGCTGGCCGACCTGACGCGGTACTACCTGGTGCAGGCTCCGGCGGACAGCCTCGAGCAGTTGCAGCAAGACCTGCTGAACGACCCACTCGTCGACGGTGCGTACATCCAGCCGGCGCCCGAACCTGCGGTCGTGATGGAGATGCCACCCGCTCTGCCGGACGAGGCCCCGCCCGCGACGCCCGACTTCAACGCTCGTCAGCTCTACCTCGATGCGGCTCCAGGCGGGATCGGCGCGCGTAGCGCCTGGTCGAGGCCGGGCGCCCGCGGCACAGGGGTGCGCGTCATCGACATCGAGGGCGCATGGCGGTTCGGCCACGAAGACCTCATCCAGAACCAGGGAGGCGTCATCGGCGGCACGCAGAGCACCGACATCGTCTGGCGCAACCACGGCACCGCTGTCGTCGGCGTGTTCGGCGGTGATCAGAATGCGTTTGGCGTCACCGGCATCGCCCCCGAGGCCAACACCCGGGCGATCTCGATCTTCGGGTCTGGCCAGAGTGCGGCCAAGGCGATCACCGACGCCGCCAACGCGCTGAGCCCCGGCGACATCATCCTGATCGAGCTGCATGCCCCTGGGCCCCGCTTCAACTTCCAGGCCACCAACGGTCAGCGCGGTTTCATCGCGATGGAGTTCTGGCCGGCCAACTTCGCGGCGATCATCCACGCCACGCAGGTGCGCGGCGTCATCGTCATCGAAGCCGCCGGCAACGGCGCCGAGAACTACGACGACCCGCTGTACAACACCCGGCCCACCGGCTTCCCGACGACCTGGCGCAATCCGTTCAACCTCTCCAACCCGCAGTCGGGGGCGATCCTCGTCGGCGCCGGCGCGCCGCCGCCAGGCACGCATGGGCGCGACCACGGTCCCGACCGATCGCGGCTCGACTTCTCGAATTTTGGCGCACGCGTCGATGTGCAGGGCTGGGGCCGCGAGGTCACCACGTGCGGCTACGGCGATCTGCAGGGCGGGTCGAACGAGGACCTCTGGTACACCGACACCTTCAGCGGGACGTCGAGTGCGTCGCCGGTCGTGGTCGGCGCTGTGGCGAGCCTGCAGGGTGCGCTGCGCGCGCGCAGTCGCCCGCTGTTGACGCCTGCGACGGCCACCAACCTGCTGCGCAGCACCGGCAGTCCGCAGCAGGACGCTCCCGGACGGCCCGCAACCCAGAGGATCGGCAATCGCCCGGACCTCGAGCAGGCGCTGCGGACGCTCGGCCTCGGCAAGGGCATCGTCAAGGAGGTGAAGGACAAGGAGAAGATCGAGATCAAGGAGAAAGTCGAGACCAAGGAGAAGGTCGAGACCAAGGAGGCGAAGGACCTCAAGGAGCAGATCAAGGAAAAGATCGAGACGAAGGAGAGCAAGGACCAGATCAAGGATCTTAAGGAGAAGGAGCGGAAGGAGTTCACCAAGGACATCAAGGAGAAGGACCTGCGCGACGTCGAACCGAAGCGCTTCGAGTTCCCGGCGCCGGGCGGACCATCCGTCGACGATCGTCTCGCCGGCCTCGAGCAGGCCGTCTCGCACTTGCTGCACTTCATTGCCGCGTCCGATCGCCCCGACCTGCAGCAGTCCGCCTTGCACGACGAGGCCGACGTCGCGGCGCAGCTCGCTCGCCAGGCGCAGGACGCCAAGCGGGCGAAGGACGACAAGGACGTGGAGAAGGGCCGCGAGTCCTGAGGCATGTGGCTGGCGTTCTGTGATGCCGACGACCCGTCCGCGGCCTGGCTCATCGCCGGGCTGCGGCGTCGTGGGCTGACGCCGCTGGTGCCCATCACGCCGGAGGCGCTGGTCACGAGCCAGCGCCTCGTGCATCACGTCACCGACTCCAGCGTTCGCACCCGTTTCACGTTGCCTGATGGCCGCACCATCGACACGTTGGAGGTCGCCGGCGCGATCAATCGACTCGGGCTGCTGCCTCTCGACCTCCTGGCACGGGCCAGCGCGAGCGACGGCTGGTATGCAGGGCAGGAGATGCAGGCCGTGGTGCTCAGCCTGCTGGAGGGCCTCGGTGACCGGGCCGTCAATCGTCCGGTGCCGCCAGGACTGTCCGGGCCCGAACCGCCGTTCGCACAGTGGTGCGTGCTGGCGGGCCGTGCCGGCCTCGCGGTGCCGCCCCTGACGCTCGGAACGGGCGCGCGCCAGGAGCATCTGCACCTGATCGCACGCGGCACGTGCGTGGTGTTCGATCAGGCGACCTTCGGGACGCCGGTACCGGCCTGGGTCGCGGCCGCCTGCGTGCAGCTGGCCTCGACGCTCGGCACGCGACTGCTGTCGGTGTCGCTGGCGCAGGGCGACGACGACGGGTGGGTCTTCGCTGGTGCTTCACCCCGTGGCGACGTGCGCATTGGTGGCGATGGGTTGCTCGACGCGCTCACGGCGGCGCTGCGCAGGTCGACCTCGTGAGCGGTCCAATCGTGTTGGTGTGCGGGATTCCGACCGAGTCGCCAGTCGCTTTGGTGCTCGATGCGCTCGCCGACCGTGGGACGCCCTTCGTCGTCTTCAACCAGCGGGCCTTCGCCGAGGCGTCCCTCCAGGTCGAGCTTGCCGATGGCGAGGTCGGCGGCGAACTGCGCTGCGGGCGCACGCTCGTGGCGCTCGATCAGGTCGTCGGCGTCTACACCCGCCTGATGGACGACCGGCAGTTGCCCGAATGGCAGGCCCTCGCGGAGGGTTCGTCTGAGCGACAGCACTGTCGGTCACTGCACGACGCGCTGCTGCAGTGGATCGAAGTGACACCGGCGCGCGTGGTCAACCGCACCGCGAGCATGGCGTCGAACTCGTCCAAGCCATACCAGGCGCAGATCATCGCGCGGCACGGCTTCCGGGTGCCCGAGACGCTCGTCACCAACGACCCTGAGGAGGTGCGCGCGTTCAAGGCGCGGCATGGCAAGGTGATCTACAAGTCGGCCAGCGGGATTCGCTCCATCGTCCGCATGCTGACCGACGACGACCTGTTGCGGCTCGAGCGGATTCGCTGGTGCCCGACACAGTTCCAGGCCCACTGTGCCGGCGTCGACGTGCGTGTCCACGTCGTCGGCGACGAGGTGTTCGCCACCCGGATCGCAACAGACGGGGTGGACTACCGGTACGCCAATCGCGAGGGCGGCCTGACGACGCTGCATGCCATGGACCTGGAGGCCGACGTCGCCGAGCGCTGCATCGCGCTGACGCGAACGCTCGGCCTCGCCTTTGGCGGCGTGGACCTCCGCAGGACGCCTGATGGTGACTGGGTCTGCTTCGAGGTCAACCCCAGCCCTGGCTTCAGCTTCTACGAATCGTCCACCGGACAGCCGATCAGCCAGGCGGTGGCCGGGTACCTCACAGGCCGGTCTTGATGCGCAGCCACGCACGAGCGCGCCAGTCGGCAGCGACTGGTCTGCTGTGTGCGAGCTCCGGTTCGTGCATCTGGAACGCTTGTTCGTCCTGCACGACCGGCGCCCCGCCGGTGTAAGCCGAGCGGCGACGATGCTGGCATCCACCCAGGCCTGCACTTCCGACTCGACCCACCGCGCGCAGTTGCTGTCCAGTGCGAGCGGACGCGGGAAGAGGCCCTGTTTGATCAGGTTGTACACCTGGGCGCGGCTCAGGCCCACGATGGTCAGGACGTCGCGAAGGCGCAGCAGTCTTTCGTACTCGTGCGAACTGCGGGTCGTACTGCCGCAACGCGGTACTTCGTCTCGCCGCCGCTCCTGAAGGATGTCGGCCTAGTCACGCCGACGTCCCTGGCGCGCATCGAAATGCACCGGCTCGCTGCCCTTGTCCGCGAAGACCTTGCCCGGTACCCGCGCTCTGCGATTGGCGAAGTCCACGCGCGGATCGGGTCGGAGATTCCTCGCCGGCAACTGCGGCGTGCGATGGCGCGCCTGGTCGCCAGCGGAGAGGTGCTGCACGAAGGGGTGAAGCGCTCCTCCCGGTACCGGGTCTCTGGCACGTGAGCGAACCTCTGGCCGTTTGGACACGTCAGCCTTGAATCCCGTCCGCTCTTTTGACCATGTGTCAAAAGCCCAGCGTCTCTTGCCGTAAAGTGTTGCAAACAATACGCTTCCAATTTTGAATCCGGATCGGAGTACCAGGCACGTGGTCCAAACGGGCACCAAACCGGCTGTGAGGTTCCCGCCTGGAAGCAAACGCTGGCAGAGCGTCTTCGCTCGCAGACGCCAGCAGGCCCGCAGGCGAGCCAACGACGGCGCGGAAAGTCATCGCGGCACCCGCGAAGGCGGCGTCGCGGGCAGCAGCGCGTCGTAGGGCGTCATCATCACGGTGTCTTCGGTGAACAGGACGATCTGGCACGGCGAGGTGCTCGTCTCGTCGTGCTCGATGACGCCCCACCCCAAGGGCACGCCGACGGAGACGAGTCGGTCCAGAGCCGCCTCGAGCGTGTCACCGAACTCCACGCGCACCTCGAGCCGCTGGCTGATGCGCTCACCACTTCGGCGCGAGGACGACGCACCACCAACCGTCCCACCCACGATGCCAGGCGGGATCCTGGACGATGCCTCGGCATCCTGCATCACGAGATCGTTCAGCACGGACAGCGGCGTCCCGCGGAGGACCAGCGGGACGAGGGGGAGGTCGAGCGCGGTTCGGCAGCGGAGCGCGCCGTCGGACATGAGTCCAGTGACGGAGCCGCGCGTCGACTCACTGACCGAGGAGATGACATCAGCGGGCAGGCCCGACAGCACCCTGCTGAACATCTCGCTCTCGCGAATCACGACCCCGACGGCCTGCTCGCGACCCACGAGCGATTGGGCGTACGTCAGCCAGCCCTTCGATATCGGCTGAGGTTCTGTCACCGAGGCGGCGCCAGCCGGCGTCTGCCCGGAGGCGGTGACGGCAAGCACGACGCTCCCCAACAAGGCGGTCAGCACAGCGGGCCAGCGCATGTTGCCTTTGACACCGGCCAGGAGGGCGGAAGCTCATCGGCCCGACTGGTGCGCATTCCGCACAGGGGCGAAGACGAACGTCTCGCGCTGCATGCGGGGACTTCGGCGCTACGGACTCCAGCCCTCTGTCGGATCCACCATGCGCCCCAGGAAGAGGAGCATGCCGCTGCGCCGATCGCGGATGGCGTACAGGAAGGGACGATCGGCACGGAAGACGGGAATGGGAGGCGGCTCGAGGGCATCACCGTCCATCATCGCCGCCGTCGCGGCTGCTGCCTCCGTCCCGCGCTCGTTCACCTCGATGAAGGTCTTGTGGACGACAGCCGAGAGGTACAGCGCGTCCACGTCAGGAGGCCGGCGTCCGTCCATCCCGGAGAAGTCCGCGCCGGTCGAGTCGAACGCCAGCCGCATGCCGAGTGCGGCCAGGTCGCCGCGCAGGTCCACGGCTCCCCACGTGCTCGTGAACCGCGGCAGGAACACGTCCACCTCCTGCTCGCGCATACGCGCCACCACATCGTCGAGCAGCGCCGCGGAGAGCGTCTCTTCAAATGCGTGGAGGCCGACCGAGCGTTCGGGCAGCAGGACGAGCAGCGAGAGGTCATCGCCTCGGTAGGGAAGGTCCAGCGCCTCGAACCCGCTGGCGTGCAGGTAGCCAGCCCACGTCTGCTGGCACATCAACGGCACCCGCACCCGTCCGCCGCTCTCGAGGTGAAACGGCTGCTCGCTTGTCGCCGACTCACTGAACTCCGACGCCCAGCGAGCCTTCAGGTAGACGGCATTCACCAGGAGCAAGCGAGTGAGCTCGTTCGTGGCGCCAGGAGGCATGAGCCCGCTGATCCGTCCGTGCGTCTCGTGCGTTACCCACCGGTCGATCACGGCGCCGGCGGCGTCGGGTGCACCCTTGAAGTCGACGAGTTTGCAGGGCGTCGCGGTAGTGCCGCTCGACGTGTCGAGGAACGCGGGGAGGAGCGGTGTGCCTTGCTGGGCCCAGAGCGAGTTCGCGACCGAGAGGGTGTACTGCCTGCTGCCGCCGTGCAGCCTGCGGACGAGCGCGGCGACGGCGGCCGGCAACGTGTCTTCGCCACGCGGCGCGCACAGCGCGCCCGCCATCTGCTCCGCCGTGTCACCCCTGGCGCCAAGCAGGGCCATGCCCAGGGCGGCACGGATGCTGTACGGAGAGAAGCACAGATTGCCGGGCCGCTGCCGCAGGTGTTCGTACAGCGCGAGGGCGAATCGAATGCTGCCGTCGTCGAACGACGTCGGCATGGCCACAGGATCCGGACGCGCGACGACTCGCAGCGGCTCGTCGACCGCCTCACTCCTGCCGAACAACCCGCGGAGCCACTCGCCGAACCCCATTCACCTCACCCTGACGTCGTCGAGCACCAGCGCGAAGTTCTGCATCCCCATGTAGTTGGTGCTGCGTACGTCGGCGGTCAGCGTGACGCGGCGGCCTCGATGCGGCCGCAGGTCGACACGCGCCACTCGCGCGGGGATGCGGTGCCGGTACTCGGTGCCGAAGGTGCCGCGCTCGCCGCGGGCGCGCTCGAGGACGCCGTCGACGATCACCGTGCGCGTGCCGTCCTCCGCGACGAGCGCGATGACCACCGAGTGGTTCCCGTCGAACTCACCTATCTGGCTCAGGATCGCGAACGATACCGTCAACTCCGTGGCGCGTGCCGGCACCTCGACGTAGCCGGCGAGGCTCGAGCCCGCCGTGAGAATGGCCTGCGCCGCGCCGGCCACCGGCGCGATGCCTTCGAAGGCGCCCATCACCGACACGTCCCCGGTGGTCTGCCAGCCTCGCAGGCCGTCCTCGAAGCTGGCGTTCGCGGTGAGCGGTCCCGGGTCCGGCCCCGTGGTCACCGTCACTCCGTCCCAGGAGACCGGATGTCCTGCCGTGTCGGTGAGTCCCGTGGGGGCGACGGTGAGCGTGGCCGCCGCGGGCAGGAAGGCCCCCGGCACGAACACGGCGCGGGTGGTGAGCCCGCTGATCGGCGTGGTTGGCCGGAGCGCACCGGGGAGCGGCTTCCCACCAGCCATCACCGTGACCGCCGCGAGCGTCCCGACCGGGACCGGCTCGCTGATGGCGACCTCGATCGGGTCGGAGGACAGGAGTTGGCCGCCTGTCCGCTCCCGCGGCACATCAAAGGACACCACGCCTGCGTCGTCGTCGGCCGCGGCCGTGACGATGGCCGTGAACGGCGCGCTCTCACCGACGTCGCCGCCGATGACAGACAGCCGGCCCGAGGCCTTCCCGCTCCCGGTCGCGCCGGACAGCTCCATGCTGCTCAACGACAGGTGTTCCCCCGGACCCGTCTGCACCCGATCCGCGGAGAGTTGCAGTTGCCCCCGGACCACAGCGCCCATCACCGCGACGAGCGGGAGGCCGGGGCCCGCCCGCGATGAGAGCACGCCGCGGACGCGCCCCTCGGTGTTGTCGATGATGACGAACTGCAGCTCGAAGGGATCCGGCGAGAGCATCCGCAGCCGCTGGTCGAACGTGGGCGTGAAGGTGAGCCGCATCGCTACGTACTGACGCGGGGCGGGCGCGAACGACACCGGCGCACCGGCCGGTCGATCTGTCGTCGGCAGGGTGCGTCCCGGCTGGGGAGCCGATTCCGCGTGGCAGGCGATGGTGGCGCCGAGCGCCAGGGCGAGCAACCAGTCCTGCATCATCGCGACGCCCTCCGGGGTCTACTGCCATACAACGTTTGGCATCGACCGCGCGCACATCAGCGATCGCCTACCCGGGCACCGCTTGCCCCGCTGGTATTGGCTCAGCCGAGGTCAAAGACAACACCCTGGCGCTACGCCACGCGGCGCCGTTTGGGGCGCTCGGCTGGCGCCAGGACCAGCCGGAGCTTGAAGGGGTCGAGAAGCCTGTTCAGCGTCTCGAGGGTCGGGTTGTGGCGCGGATTGATGGCACGCTGCACATTCGGCGCGGCCATGTCGACCTTGGCCGCGAACTCCTTCACGCCCATCGCTCGGATCATCTTGCCGAGCGCGACCTGGATGGCCACACCCTCGTCCATCGCGGCAAGCAGGAACTCGCGGGCGAACTCGGCATCTCGCAGATTCTCGGCGAGCCCCACGTTCCAATCCTGACTGCGTCGTGCCATCTCATCTCCCTCCCGGGTACTCGCGCCAGAACGCCTGCGCCACCGTGCAAGCCGAAGAGTCCAAAGCGAGAGCCGGACTCTTGCGCGTGGACGAGAAATCTTGCGCCAAGGCCGCAATCCCTGCGCGTAGAGTTGAATTCTTGCGCGTAGACGAACTGCGATGTATCGCCCGGCTCGTTGCGGCACCCCTCTGGGCCGACAACAAAACCTAGGAATGGTCCGGCATTAAAACCTAAGAATGGTGAGACACTAAAACCTAAGAAACGTCTCCATCCATGACGCCACAAGAAAAACTCGCCGACGCTCTTCAGGCGCTACACGAGCTCCAACGCCAAGGCGTGGTCGCGATCAGGGCGCCCAGGCACCTGAGCCGTACCCACCGAGAGCGGCTGGTCAAGAGCGGCTTCCTGCACGAGGTCATCAGGGGCTGGTACGTCGCCGCACGGCCAGACGAGCCTGCTGGTGACAGCACGTCCTGGTATGCCTCCTTCTGGGACTTCTGCGCGGCGTACCTGTCGGTTCGGTTCGGCGCCGGATGGTGCCTGTCCCCCGAGCAGTCGCTCCTGCTCCACGGCGGGAACCGCTCGGTGCCCGCGCAGCTCATCGTCCGCGCGCGCAAGGGCGGCAACAAGCCGACGGCGCTGCCCCATGGCACGTCACTCTTCGACGTCCGGAGCGCGCTGCCCGCCGCCGGTGAGATCGTCGAGCGGGAGGGACTCCGCCTGTATTCAGTCCCCGCCGCCCTGGTGGCCGTGTCCGCTGACTTCTTCCGTCGGCACCCCACGGACGCGCGTGCCGCCATGATGACGGTGACCGACGCATCGGACGTGCTCTCACTGCTCCTCGAAGGCGGCCACAGCATCGTCGCGGGACGCCTGGCGGGCGCCTTCCGCCATGCCGGTGTGCCCCGCATCGCCGAAGAGGTGATCAAGACCATGCGGGCGGCTGGCTACACGGTCCGCGAGAACGATCCCTTCGACGCCGGACCTGGCCCCCTGCTCGTCACGAGACCAGCCTCCCCGTACGTCAACCGCATCCGCCTGATGTGGGAAGTGATGCGGGAGACGGTTCTGGAGGCGTGTCCGCCGCCGCCGGGAATACCAGCCACACCAGAGAGCTACCTCAAGGCGGTCGAGGATGTGTATGTCACCGACGCCTATCACTCGCTGTCGATCGAAGGCTACCGTGTGAACCCGGCCCTCATCGAGAGAGTGCGCACTGGCGACTGGAATCCCGACGGCAATGCGGAGGACCGTGAGAACCGCAACGCGCTCGCGGCGCGCGGCTACCACGATGCCTTCCAGAGCGTGAAGACCAGCGTCGAGCACATTCTGCGCGGCGGCAATGCCGGCGAGGTCGTGAACGACGACCATTCCGACTGGTATCGGCGGCTCTTCGGACCCAGCGTGACGGCGGGCATCGTTGCGGCCCCCGATCTCGCCGGCTACAGGAGCGGACCGGTCTACATTCGACGCTCGATGCACGTGCCGCCGCCCAGAGAGGCTGTGCGGGATTGCATGCCCGCCCTGTTCGAGTTGCTGAAGACGGAAGCCGAGCCAGCCGTGCGCGTCGTGCTCGGGCACTTCGTGTTCGTCTACATCCATCCCTACGTGGACGGCAACGGTCGCATCGGCCGCTTCCTGATGAACGCGATGCTCGCATCCGGCGGCTACCCGTGGACGGTCATTCCGGCCGATCGACGCGACGAGTACATGGCGGCCCTCGAAGCCGCCAGTGTCAGGCAGGACATCGGGCCATTCGCAGCGCTCGTCAGCGCGCTGGTGCAGGACGCGCTCGCAGGAAAGCCGACCGCGCCGATTCCTGGGACTTCACAGCGCTGACGCGGCGTCGTGCTCAGCGGACTGCTTCAGTGGGCTGGCACGCGTACGCGCACGCCAGCTCAGCGTGGACGATGCGCGAGGTAGTAGAAGTTCCCACCCGCGTCTTCACGGTGCTCGTCGACGACCAGCGCCCGATCCGCGAGCAGCGCCTCGTACGCCTCCAGCCCCAGCGACCACGACGGGCGATCCGTCAGTGCGTCGTTCCAGGAAAGGACCTCACGCGGCGCGGTGAAGAGCAGGTGCCCGCCCGGTTCGACGGCGGCAGCGAGCCGGGTGAGCACGTGCGCCTGCATCGTCGGCGGGAGCAGGAAGATCAGTCCCCACGCCACGATGCCGTGATACGCGTCCTCGAGCATGCGGCAGTCGGCCGCATCGGCGCACTCCACGGGGACCTCGGGAAAGCGCTGCGCGAAGGCGCGCACCATCGAAGGCGATGCGTCCACAGCGTGCACGCGAAACCCCTCGTGCACGAGGACCTGGGTGATTGGCAGACCGGAGCCACACCCGACGTCGAGGACGCGCGCGCCTCGCGCGAGGCGCGCCGACCAGGCGCGGACGACGTCAGCACCGATGGTCCTGTCGCGAGCCGACATGAACAGCTCGGCGATGTCCTCGTAGCCGCTCGAGGAGTCCGTCACGGTTGGCGAGTATGTCACCGTGACCGCAGCTCAGCGACCGCGACCCTCCGGCGTGTTGCGCAGCGCCTGCTCGAGCTGTCGCTGGCTCCAGCCGTTCTTCAGGACTTCTTCGACCCACGGCTGCGCGGCACGATCCGGCTCGCGGCCGAACACCCGACGGTAGGCCTGCTGCACCATGCGCGACGCCTGCTGGTACGACGCACGGTTGCCACCGCCCTGGTACCGACCGTCATCGCGTCCATACCGGTCGTCGTAGCGCCCATTGCCGACACGGCCATCGTCGTACCGGCCGTTGCCGCCGCGCGGGTCGTAGTACCCACCGTTGCCGTAGCCGCCGTTGCCGTACCGGCCGTCGTCATAGCCGCCACCGTACCCACCGCTTGCATAGCCACGGGGCTGGACGACGAACGAGGTCAGCCGGTCGTTGAAGCCAGCCCGTCGCAGGTCGCTGACGCTGTTGGTGAAGCGTCGCGCATCGCCGCGCATCGAACCGTCCTTGAAGACGAGGACTTCCGCGTTGCCGAACACGCGCACCGACGAGATCTCGTCATTGAGCCGGGAGGGCACGCGTTCGGCGGCTTCGCCGGCGCGCGTGCAGAAGTAGCGGCCGTTGAAGTTGATGTCCTCGTAGAAGCAGGCGCCGGCATTGGGCTGCGCGCCCCGGCCCCACTGCTGCGCGGACGCCGTCTGGGCGGTGGCAGCAAACGTGAGTGCGGCGACAACAGACATCGAGAGCAATCGCATGGTCCTCTCCTTCTCCGAGTGGTGAGTGCGCACCCGACGCTGTACGCGTCGGCGCTACCCGCCACTCCTCGAAACTGCGAACACCATGCCAACCTCGCTGTCACCTGTCTGTGACAGAGAGGCTGAGCTTCCCTGCTCAGCGCGCGGCCGTGCGGTTCCAGTAGATGACCACGTTGGACGTCCTGCGTCCCGACGCGATGATCTCGGGACGCCCGTCGCCATCGAGGTCGTGCACGGCGATGTCTTCGGTCGCCATGCCCTGCAGGTCGACAGGCGTGCGCGTACGGAGCTCGCCCGCCGGCCCCATCCCATAGACCACCACGCCGCCAGTGCCGTCACGCCATCCGGCGACGAGGTCATCGTCGCGATCGCCGTCCATGTCGCCCCACGCGAGGGCGTGCCCGCCCTGCAGTGAGCCATCGAGTGGCACCCGCGGCCACAGCTGCGAGGCCGCCGCGCCGCCGGCCGGTTCGCGGTAGACGACGACGGAGGTGCCGTGCCAGGGCTCCACGGTGGCGAGCAGCCAGCGGCCGGCGACCTTACCTACCTTGATCTCTCCGGGGGCACCCTCGCCCAGCTTCCGTTTCGTCCACGCCCCGTCGTCGCCGCGGGTGAAGAGGTGCAGACCCTCACGGCTGGCGGTCAGCAGTTCATCCCGGTCCGTGCGCGTGAGGCGCACGGGCGTGACGTTGTGCAGGATGTGCAGCGTGTCGTCGACCACCTGGAGGGGCCAGGGCTCGGCGGCTGGCCGCGACGGGATCGTGAATGCCATCAGACGTGCGCCCTGTCCGTTCCACTCCGGCGGGCTCGTGCCACGCCCATGCAACGGCGCGACGATGAGTTCGGGACGGCCTCGCCCATCCACGTCGGCCCAGCGGATGCGGTGCAGCGTGGGCTCACTCGAGATGTCGTGCAGCGACCCCGCATCGCCGGTCGTGGGCTGCCGCACCCAGTGCAAGGTGCCGCCGCCCGTCGTGTCGCGCGGGTTCCACGCGGCGCCGACCGCCACATCCGTGCGGCCGTCGCCGTCGATGTCGAGCGGGGCGAGCGCCACGTTGTCCTTCGGGGTCTGTCCCTCGAGCAGCACATGTTCGCGCCACGTCGGGTTCTCGTACCAGACGAGCTGCGTGCCGCTGATGGCGACCACGTCGGGCCGGCCATCGCCATTCATGTCGGCGGTGGTGACCGCATAGCCGACGCAGAACTTGCTGCGGATCTCCTGACGCTCGAACCGCAGTGCGGCGTTCTCGGGCACCGCGGGTGCCGAGGTCTGCGGTGCAGGGCCGCTCTGTGTCGGAGCCGCGACCTGCCCCGGCTGCACCGCGCGCGCGAACGTCGTGGGTAGGGCCGGCTCTCCAAGCCGGCCGCCGGCGCCGAGTAGCACACAGACACCAACGGCGAACAGGCAGAGGCGAAGGCGTGACATGCCCGCACTGTACATCGCCCGGGCCATCCTGCCGCGTCCTTCGCTTGCCTCGGCGTCGCTGGCGAACGCCCCTCGAGACGGCGACGGCAGGGCTGCGCGAATGCGTCCTTAATTGCGCGAATCACGAATAATTGCGCGCAAGCACCGTTCGCGCATTTATCGAGCACCCGATGGCCAAACCCATACCCACAGCGCAGCTCAAAGCGATCGAGCGTGTCGTCCGTGCTCACCCGGACGGGGTCAGTGCTGCCGAGATTGCTGCTGCGCTCCCGGAGAAGTCAGCGAGTCGCACCCTGCAGAGCCAGCTGAGCCGCCTGGTGCGAGAAGGCCGACTGGTGATGGATGGCGCGGGCAAGAGGACCCGATACCCAACCAGCATTTCTACTTGAGTGCCGAGGAGCGCTCGCGTCTGGCGGCCGTGGCCCGGCGCCCGGCCGATGCGGTGCAGCCCGCGGGCACCTACGCGCGCACCATCCTGAACCGGCTGCTGATCGATCTGTCCTGGAACTCCAGCCGCCTCGAAGGCAACACCTACTCCCTGCTCGACACGAAGCGCCTGATCGCGTTCGGCCAGCAGGCGGAGGGGGGTGACCAGGCCGAGGCGCAGATGATCCTCAATCACAAGGACGCCATCGAGTTCCTCGCCGAGAATGCCGACGAGATCGGCTTCAACCGGTACACGGTGCTCAACCTGCATGGCATCCTGGCGAACAACCTGCTCGCCGACCCGACTGCGGCGGGACGGCTGCGCTACATCGGCGTGGGCATCGGCGGCTCGGTGTACCACCCGCCAGAGCGATGGTGCACCTGCCCTACCTTCAGCCCTTCGACGACGTGAACAAGCGCGTGTCGAGGCTTGCAGCCAACATCCCGTTTATCAAGGGCAACCTCGCGCCCCTGTCGTTCACCGACGTGCCGCGCGAGCTGTACACGCTGGCGATGCTCGGCGTGTACGAACTCAATCGCACCGAGCTTTTGCGCGACGTCTTCCTTTGGGCCTACGAGCGCTCCGCCGCACGCTACACAGCCATCCAGCAGTCGCTCGGCGAACCCGACCCGTTCCGCCTGCGCTACCGCGATGCGCTCCGCAGCGTGATCGGCGACATCGTGCGCGCCGGGCTGGGCCGCGCATCAGCCGCCGATCGCATCGTCACGTGGACAGACGAGCACATCGACGAGGTCGACCGCGGCACCTTCCGCGCAGCGGCCGAGGACGAACTGCTTGCCTTGCACGAAGGGAACTTCGCGCGCTACGGACTCCGGCCAGCGGAGTTCAACGCATGGCGAGCGGCGTGGGACACCCGCGGCCAGACGCCCGTACGCGACATGAACTGATCGGCCGGCAGGTGCAGCGTGGGGCGAGGTAAGCCAAGGCGTGCCCGGCGCCGGTCTTGCCGTGGTTTCGCCCAGCGTCTATCCTGACCGCATGCGCTGGGAAGATCTGATCACCGTCACCCCAGGTGTGCGTAGCGGAAAGCCGTGCCTCGCCGGCACGCGGATCACGGTGCAGGATGTGCTCGAGTACCTTGCCTCAGGCATGACCGAAGCCCAGATCCTTGCCGATTTCCCAAGCCTCACGCCCGACAGCATCCGGGCCGTGCTGTCGTTCGCCGCGACACGCGAACGGCGCCTCGCGTAAGGAACGGGGTCGCCTGATTGCGCCCCACGAGGAAGACGCGCGCCGAAGACGGGTCCTTGGTCCGTGATGTCCAGGGACGCGGGTCTTGGCCGTTCACCGGCTTCGTCCACTCGACCACCCTCTGCTCGAACTCGCTCACGAGCACGCTCCGCCCGCGTCCGTGCCGAACTGCGCGAGGCCGAACTGGAAGTTCTTGCAGCGAGTGTGCGTTGCGGGCAGCCCGCGCCAGCCGTCCTCGACCGGAGGAATCGGAAGCTGCACCCCATTCGTCACGTCGATGCGGTAGCCGTTGTACGTCGTCACGGACGCCGACGCCCCGGCCTCGAATCGGACGGGCAGGTGGAGGTTGCGATAGCGTCGCTCCGCGTCCGGCCCCTTCGCGACGCCGCAGATGTAGACGACCTGGGACACGTCGAGGCGATCGAGAACGATGTCGACGCCGCTGGCGGCGTTGCGCGAGTGAAAGTTCGGCGCGCGCAGGCCGCGGAAGCAGAACTGACAGTGCTTCTCGGGGTTGAAGCCCGTGACGTAGAACGCCCAGATCAGGGCGAACCCTTGCACGCGACCGGGCTCGAGCGTGGGATGGTCCAGCCGAAGGGTGATGGTCTCGCTCATGGTGTGCGTGCTCGCCCGCGTCAGGCGTCTGCGGGAAGTGTTATAGCTCATCGTTGACGTGCAGGCAGCCGACGCGGCGGCCTTGTCGACCGTCTCCCTCGCTCGACAGTGTCAGAGACAATGCCGTTCGAGCGTCCTTTCTGCAATGGCCAACTGGTGCAACCTCCGACTCATTGCGACTGGCCATGCCACGGATGTCGCGCGCTTCCGGCGGGCGGCGGGGGCGCTCACAGGCCGCATCGACACGACGCACAGCCAGGTGTTCACCGAGGACATGGAGTACGGCGAGGGCGGTGACCTCGAGGCCCTTGGGCTGTCGCACGTCGACGGCGACCTGCGCGCCGCCTCGTACATCTTCCAGGGGCGCAACACCGACCATGTCGACCACTTCGTCGAGTTGTCGAAGTCCTGGCCGCGGCTCGCCTTCGTGCTGGTGGTCAGCGATCCGAATCACCCGGACAATGGCAGCTTCCTGATCAGGAAAGGCCGGAAGCGCTGGTGGGCCTTGCCCTGGCAGTCGCACCTGCGCATCTTCGCGCGTCTCCTTCGCGAGCGGGACGCCGTGCCGCCCGGCCCCATCGACTTCGACACCCTCGATCACGACGATGAGACTGTCGAGATGGCGTATTGGGACGCGGCGTTCGAGGGCATGGACGTCGCGCAGGCGAAGTGGAACGCTGACGTGATTGCCTGGGTCCGCACGCTTCCCCTGCCGCAACCGCCGCGTCGCACGGGTCGACGCGGGTGAGAGGCGCTCGGGCGGCGTGTGGCGGGCCCGTGCCCACCGGGCTTGCGCCGATGACGGCCCAGGCGGTAGAACTGCGCAGTCCCAGATCGGCCGCACCCCACAGGCACCCCGCCAGCCCTTGTCCGTGATCGCTGTCCGAATGTCGAAGGTACCAGCACACGTATTCGTCACGGCAGGAGACCTGGCGCACCTGGCCTGCGACGCGGTCGTCATCTCGACCGACGCCGCCCTCAGGGTGGAGCCGAGCTGGGGTGCGCTGGCGCAGCACCTGCCGGATCGGGCGGAGGCGTTTGCCGGCGGCGCGCGTGCCGTCGTGGCTGACCCGGCTCCCGGCGATGGTCGCCTGCGCGTATTCGCCAACGTCGGCGCCTCCCCAGCGGCGACGCTCGACTGGTTCATCGAGGGCGGGGTGGCCGCCGTTCACTGCGCGGCGGACGCGCTCGTCGGGCGCGCCGGCACTGGCAGACCTCTGGTGGCTGTCCCCCTGTTCGGATCCCGGATGGGCGGTGGCGAGTCGCGCACGGGGGAACTGGTGGCCACACTGCTTCCTGCGCTCGAGCGGGCCGCCACGGAGAGGGACGTGGATGTGGCCCTCGTGCTTCGGACGCGGGCGATGTACGCGGCCGTCCAGTCGCATCGCAGGAGCCGGTGTCCGGCGACCTTCGACAGGTACCTGTCGCACGCTCTGCGCGACGTCGGCGATGTCCTCGCCCAACGCGCGTCAAGCGGCGATCTCGTGCTCTTTCTCGGTGCCGGCGCCAGCATCGGGGGCGGACTGCCGTCCTGGACCGGGCTGTTGCGCGAACTGGCGACGGATGCCGGCCTCGACGATGACGAGATGGGCGAATTCGCGAGTCTCGACGCGCTCGATCAGGGCCGGATGGTGCAACTCCGTCTCGAGGAGCGGCGCCAGCCGCTCGGGCAGCGGATTGCCGAGCGCTTCGCGCGGCACCCGTTGGTCCCGCTCACGCAGGCGATGCTGGCCTCGCTGCCGGTCGACCAGGTGGCCACCACCAACTACGACCAACTGTTCGAGCAGGCGTCGCGCGACGCCGGTCGCCCCTGCGGTGTCTTGCCCTACCGGCCGGACCCTGCGTCGCCCCGATGGCTGCTCAAGCTGCACGGATGTACCAGCGAACCCGAGCAGATCGTGCTCACGCGCGACGACTACCTCCGGTTCGCCACCTCACGCGCCGCCCTCGCGGGTATCGTGCAGGCGCTGATGCTCACCCGACACATGCTCTTCGTCGGGTTCTCGCTGGACGATGACAACTTCCATCGGATCGTGCACGACGTCCGCAGCACGCTGGCGGCCTCCAGGGCGAAGACGCAACGCTTCGGCACCGCCCTGGCTCTCGATGGGAAGAGTCTCAAGCGCCAGCTCTGGAGCCGCGACCTGGACATCGTGTCGATGGGGGGCGATGACGGCTGCGACGCGCCGAGGCGACTCCGGATCTTGCTGGACTACGTCGGGATGAAGGCGGCCGACGGCACGGCGCACCTGCTGGACGAGCGTTACGACGGCGTCCTGTCGGAAGACGAGAAGGAACTCCGGTCGGTTCTGCATGACCTGATGGCGCGGCTGCCCTCAGACAGGACGGCAGGTGCGTGGTCCACGCCCGCGGGGCGGCACCTGGCGAGATTGTTGTTGGCCATGGGCGCGGCTCGCCTGTGATGGTCTCAGGCCGACCAACCTGACTGCTTCGGACGTGGCTTACTCGGCGGCCACCAGGAGATTGGATCTGACGACAGCGCGCCAGCGAGCGTGGCAGCGTCCGCTGTCAGACCTCGCCCTGTCGGCCCGTCTCCTGGGCACGCAACCGCGGCCGACATATTTTGCGGTCGAGCTGGTGCGATCAGGCTATTGCGCCGATGGCTTCCTGACGGTACAACTGCGCAGCTCGTTCGAATGCACCTGAAGGGTACCCCGCCAGCGCTCGTTCTCTCCGCCTCCGACCTCTCGTCGTTCGTTGGCTGCCGCCATCGCACCGCGCTGGACCTCGGCGTCGCGCTCGGCGAGCTCGCCAAGCCGTCCGTCTTCTCGCTCCACGCACAGGATCTACGCGACCGGGGAGCCGAGCACGAACGGCAGTACGTCGCCTCGCTCGAGGCGCGTGGTTTGTCGGTCGTCGACCTCCAGAACGAAGGCAACCGGATGGGCGCGACCGTTGAGGCCCTGCGACAGGGTGTCGATGTCGTGGTCCAGGGCGAGCTCCTCGCCGACGGCTGGTTCGGGCGACCCGACATCCTCCGACGCGTGGAGAGCCCCAGCGACCTCGGCGCGTGGTCGTACGAGGTGTACGACACGAAGCTCGCGCGCGAGACCCGCGGCAGCACCATCCTGCAGCTCACCGTGTACTCCGAGCTGCTCGGGCGCGTGCAGGGCCGGGTGCCGACGGCCTTCCATGTCGTGACGCCCGACCCGGACAAGGGCGTTCACGCCTACAGGGTCGACGACTACTCGGCGTACTACCGTCTGGCGAAGCACCTGCTCGGTCAGTGTCTCCCCGACTTCGGGACCGCCGGCGCGCCGAACCGCCCGACCCCGGTCCATCAATCGCTCGCGGACGCGCACTACCCGGAACCGACCGACCAGTGCGACTACTGTCGCTGGTCCGAGCGCTGCGAGGCGCGTCGACGAGGGGACGATCACCTGGCCTACATCGCGGGCGCGAGCCGCCTGCAGCGGGCCGAACTCGTCGCACGCGAGGTGACCACGCTGGCCCAGGCCGCGGGCATGCCGCTGCCCATCGCGTTCAAGCCGACGCGCGGGTCGAAGGGCACGTACGCCCGCCTCCGCGAGCAGGCCCGCGTCCAGCTGGCGCAGCGCGAAAGCCGCCGTCCTGTGTGGGAGTTGCTCGACCCACCGAGCCCTCCAGCCGACAGCGCAGTCCTTCCGCAGCCGCGGCAGGGACTCGATCGCCTGCCCACGCCATCCCCGCGCGACATCTTCCTGGACCTCGAGGCCGCTCGCTTCGCACGCGAGGGTGGACGCGAGTACCTGTTCGGTGTGTGGACGCAGGGTGGGTATCGCTGCTGGTGGGCGACGACGGATGCCCAGGAACGCGCCGCATTCGAGGCCGTCGTCGACATGGTGATGGCCGCGTGGGAGGCAGATCCCGCCGTGCACGTCTACCACTTCGGCCACTACGAGGCATCCGCATTCCGCCGCCTGGCCGGACGTCACGCCACCCGCGCTGACGCGCTCGACCGCCTCCTGCGTGCCGGACGCTTCATCGACCTGCACGCGGTGGTGCGCCAGAGCCTCCGTGCCGGCGTCGAGAGCTACTCGATCAAGCAGCTGGAGCAGTACTACGGCTATCGACGCGAGGCCGACCTGCGCGGGGTTGCGAGGTCGCTGTACCTGGTGGAACTCGCGCTGGAGTCCGAGGACGCGGCTGCCATCACGCCGGGGTTGCGTCTGGCCGTCGAGACGTACAACGCAGACGACTGCCGTTCGACCGAGGCCCTCCGCGACTGGCTCGAAGGCCCTGTGCGTGCGAAGGCGCTGGCTCGAGGTGACACCCTGACGCGCCCCGAGCCGTCTGACGGCGCTCCGAACGACGACACGCGTGAGGTCGATGCGGCGGTCGAGGCGTTGCGTGCGCGCCTACTCTCGGGCATCGACGGTGATCCCAGCGCCCCCACCCATCCCCAGCACACGAGGTGGATGCTCGCCTACCTCATCGACTGGCATCGTCGGGAGCAGAAGGCGGCGTGGTGGGACTACTTCCGCGTGCGGGAGCTGGTGGGGGAGGACGCGCTCGACGAGCCCTGCGTCGTGACCGGGCTCGCGCATGTTCGTCGCGTAGGGAGCTTCATCAGCGCGAAGACGGGCAAGCCCACATCGTCCGTGATCGAGCAGTACACCTACCCGACGCAGGACATCGAGATCGGTGTGGGGGACACGCTCACCGTGCTGGAGGGGCGCGCGTACGGAGAGGTGCTCGAACACGATCGCATCCGTCGGACGCTTGACCTCAAGGTGGGGAAGACGGCCGCGGAGCTGCCGCGCCCGGACACGTTGTACGCCACCGAAATCGTTCGCACCGACGTACTGCAGACCGCCGTCATGAAGCTCGCGGAGAATCCGGACGCGTCGACGTGCGGGCTGGAGCTCCTGCACCGCCGCGTACCGAGAGTGACGGCCGCCAAGCACACTGTAGGCGCCGGACTTGTCCGGCGCGAGCGCGACGACATCCACGCCGTGACCTCGGACGGCGATGCCTCGGGCCTTGCAAGGGCTGGTGAGTCCGCGGTCGACTGCGCGGTACGCCTCGTCGCGAAGCTCGATCGCTCGTACCTCGCCATCCAGGGGCCGCCCGGCTCTGGCAAGACGTACGCCGGCGCCAGGAAGATCCTTGCGCTCGTCAAGGCTGGCAAGAAGGTCGGGGTCACCGCGGGCAGCCACAAGGTCATCGTCAACCTCCTGGACGCCGTGCGTGCGCAGGCCGCTCAAGCCGGCGTGCACGTCACGCTCGGACGCAAGTGCAAAGAGGATGACGAGCCTGGCGAGGGCATTGCGGGGTACGGGTCGAACAGCAAGGCGATCGAGGCGTTGCAGTCGCGCGACATCGATGTGCTCGGCGGCACCGCGTGGCTCTGGGCGTCCGACGAGGCCGCTGCGAGTGTCGACGTGCTGTTCGTCGACGAAGCGGGGCAGATGTCGCTGGCGAACGTCCTCGCCGTCTCGCAGGCCACCGACAGCCTTGTCCTGCTGGGCGATCCGCAGCAACTCGAGCAGCCGCAGAAGGGCAGTCATCCGGACGGCGTGGACGTCTCGGCGTTGCAGCACGTCATCGGCGGTGCGCAGACGATGCCGCCTGATCGTGGCATCTTCCTGCCGGAGACGTGGCGGCTCGCGCCGGCGGTGTGCCGGTTCACGTCCGAGGTGTTCTACGAAGGCAAGCTGAGCGAACGGCCGGACCTGTCGCACCAGCGCCTCTCGGGTGCCGCACCCTTCGAAGGCGCAGGTCTGTGGTTCGTACCGGTCGAGCACGCGGGCAACCAGAATGCGTCGCTCGAGGAAGTCGAGGTCGTCGCTAGGATCGTGGCGCGCCTGCTGGCTGCGGGATCGCAGTGGGTCGACAAGCAGGGCGCCGTGCGTGCGCTGAGCCCCGCGGACCTGCGCATCGTCTCGCCCTACAACGCGCAGGTGAGCCGCCTTGCCGAGCGCCTGGCCGATCGGGGTGTGCCCGTCGGCACGGTGGACAAGTTCCAGGGGCAGGAGGCGCCTGTCGTCATCTACTCGATGGCGACGTCGCGTCCCGAGGACGCCCCGCGCGGCATGGAGTTCCTCTACAGCCTGAACCGCCTGAACGTCGCCACCTCGCGCGCCCGGTGCGCCGCCATCATCGTCGCCTCGCCGGCCCTGTTCGAGCCGGAGTGCCGCACGCCGAGGCAGATGCAGCTGGCGAACGCGCTGTGCAGGTTCAGGGAGTTGGCAGTCACTTTCCTCAGCGCGTGACCCGCGACCAGTCAGATACCCACATGCCCATACCGACTTTCGACCAAATGCTTCGGCCACTTCTCGCACTTGCTGCCGAGCGGCAAATCACGCGGCGCGACGCCGAGGTGTCCATGGCCAAGCACTTCGGCCTCAGCGCCGAGGAGGCCCTGCAACGCATCCCGAGCGGCGCGTCGACCTACGTCGGTAACCGTTCTGGCTGGGCGATGTCGCATCTCACGAAGGGGAGTCTGATCTCACGGGTCGCCCCCAAGACCTATCGAGCCACTGACCAGGGCCGGGCGTTCCTGTCGAAGTGCCCCGAGCGAATCACGGTGAAGGACCTGGAGACCATCGAAGGCTACCGTGCCGCGTGGGAACCAGACAAGAACGTCAAAGTCGTCGTGGAGCGCGACAAGACGAGGTCACCTGCCGAATCCATTGATACGGCGCTCGAGGAACTCAATGCCGACCTACGATCCAAGCTGCTGACTGCGATCCTCGAGCAGACTCCGGACTTCTTCGAGCAGTTGGTGCTCGACCTGCTGCTCAAGATGGGCTACGGAGGTTCGCGTGAGGACGCGGCCGAGCGCCTGGGCAAGAGCGGTGATGAGGGGATCGACGGACGCATCAATCAGGACGTGCTGGGGCTGGATCAGATCATGGTGCAGGCCAAGCGCTATGCGCTCGACAGGCCGATTGACCGGACGACCATCCAGGCGTTCATCGGGTCCTTGGCCGGTCAAGGTGTGACGAAGGGCATCTTCATCACGACCAGCCGATTTGCCGAGACCTCGCAGGAGTTCGTGCTCAGAGGCTCTTCGACACGGATCCAGTTGATCGACGGCCAGAAGTTGGTGGATCTCATGATGCGCCACCACGTCGGCGTCCGAGTTCAGCGGACGGTCGAAGTGTTGGATCTGGACCACAACTACTTTGAGGACGAGGAGTAGAACGTGCCGTCGGCATTCACCTGGCTCGATCACTCCGAGAAGCAGCGACGCACAGTCATGGAAGTGCTGACGCTGTTCAAGGACAAGAGCACCGTCGACGAACTCGGCATCGGCACCATCCGTGATGCCATCGCGGACATCCTGTTTCCAGGGACGGGCGCGCCTCAGACGAGAGCGCGCTACCTGCTCTTCGTTCCCTGGATGTACCAGCAGCTTGAAGCCGCGCGAGTGCGTTCGGGAGAAGTCGCTCGCAGCGCCCGTCTCGAGGAAGCGCGGCTGATCGAGATCTTGCTGCAGCAGGACATCAAGGAAGGGGTGATTGGCCGACTTGCGCGAGGCGGACTCCAGCGCATGCCCGGCTCCATCTACTGGGGAGCGCTCAGGACCTACGGGATCTACCGTGGCGACCAGTCCCGGGACGGCTACCACGCTGGCCTGGACGGTGACTACAAGCGCTGGACGACGCGAGCACGGACCGATGACGGCGAGACTCTGGGCGGGGGCGGAGGTCCGAACTGGGACCGCGGGCTTCCGCCTGCGCCGACCGGCTTCCCCAACGGGGTGGACCTCGTGCTGAGTTCCGCTGAGGCCGAGTACCTCCGTGATCGCATCGTGACCTCGGCACCTCGGACGGTCTTCGCACACATCGTCAGCGCGACTGATGTCGACGAATCGGTGGAGTTCCCCTGGATGCATCCGCGGCATGCGGACTTTCCAGTGGACCTCCAGAGCCAACTCGCACATTCACAGAACCTGTCGGAGGTGATGCACGGTGCCGCGTTGCTCTACAACCTGGTGCTCGCAGAGCAAAAGAGCTCAGACGAGCAGGTGGACGACTACCGTGCGCGCCTGACTGAGTGGTCCCACGGTACGGCGCAGCGAGCGGCGCACCTGAAGGGGTGGTCGCGGTCTGCGTTCTGGGGCTTCGTCGAGTCGAGAGGCGTTCGGATAGCCTCGCCGACAAGACAGTTCGTCGATACCTGGCTACACATGGCAATAGATGAGGGCCCCGCGGAGCGCCTCGCGGACAGCGTGCCTGCGCGGGAGTTGATCGCCAATCGGGAGCGTCGAGTCAAAGGGGCGCTGGCGCGGGTCGACAACAAGGCGGCGCTGGACCGCTACGCCGGAGAAGCGGGCACTGGTCGACTTGTCTACCGTTGGCCCAACGCTCAGCGCATCGCCCAGGACATCCTGGAAGCCCTGTCGGGGAACACTCATGCTCAATCCTGAGGCCCGCACGCTCCTGTTCGATATTCTGCGTCCACCCGAGGGGTACATACTCGACGCGGCGGTGGCGACGACGTACACCTTGGACCTCCTCGCGCTGCTCACGGCGCCCGTGGCGTTCAGTCTGTTCGAGGCCGACGACTTCGCCACTCTCCTGAGCCGTGATTCGCTGGCGCTGCTGGACAGCCTGCGGCGCTATGCCGATCGCCTGACGGTCTTCTGCGAGGCTGGACAGATCGCCTTTCCGGCGCTCCAGTTCCCGCAACTCGCGTACCTCGAGCAGGCCGTCGTGCAATGCAGGAAGCCACGCCCGGGGGCGTCGTTTCATCCGAAGGTCTGGGTACTGCGCTACACATCGGCCGAAGGGCCCGTCCGTTACCGCTTCGCGTGCCTCTCTCGCAACCTCACATTTGATCGCTCTTGGGACACCGTTCTGACCCTGGACGGTGTGCTCGGTGATGCCACGAACGACCGGAACTCTCCACTGGTCCGTTTCCTGCGAGCACTACCCAGCCAGGCCACGGCGACTGTCGAGCCTGCGGTGGCAGACCGGCTTGATTTGCTGGCGACTGAGCTTGCACGCGTGACCTTCGACGTCCCGGAGGGGTTCGAGGACCTCAGATTTCACCCCTTGGGCATCGAAGGCATGAGGACCTTCCCTGTCCCGGCCGATTCGCAGCCGTTGCTGGTGATCTCCCCATTCGTCTCGACTAGCGGCATTCGTCGGCTCGCCCGGGGCCGTTCGCGGGTCACGCTCATCACGCGCCAGGAGACCCTGGACACGGTTGACTGCAGTGCGCCCGAGATCGCGAAGTACTACGTCCTCGCCAGCAATACCTCGCCAGTCGAGGGTGATGAGGACACGACCGCGGTGGCTCGCGGCCTCCACGCGAAGTGCTACGTGACCGAAGCGGGGGCAAAGGCGCGCGTCTACACGGGATCAGCCAACGCGACCGAAGCCGGCCTCGGTCACAACGTCGAGTTCCTCGTCGAGCTCATCGGACCCCGAGCCCGCTTCGGCATCGACGCGGTCCTGTCCTCGCAGCCAGGCAACACCAGATTCGTCGATGTTCTACAGGAGGTCACGCTGCCTCCTCTTGCGGCGTGCGACGAGGTCGAGGAGGGCCTGCGGTCCGCTCTGGAGCAAGCGCGCGACCTGGTCGCGGAGGCAAGTCTACGTGGCATGCTGACCGAGCACGAGCCCACCTACACACTCGAGGTCCTGTCGGCCGCGCCCTTGAAGTGGCCAGCGGCAGTCACGGCCAGATGCTGGCCAGTTGGTCTTGGGCGAGCATGGGCGCGAGCCTTCACCGATTCGACGTCGGTCACGTTCGAGGGGCTCGCCCTCGAGAACGTGTCCGGATTTCTGGCGTTCGAGGTTCGCGCGGCGCTCGATCAGAAAGAGTGCGTCGAGACCTTCGTCGTGAATGTGCCCATCGCAGGCTTGCCGACCGACAGGCGCGAGCGTCTCTTGAGGACCGTGTTGACCGACCGCCGGTCGGTCATGCACTACCTCCACATGCTGCTGGCGACCGACGGGCGCGAACTGGCCTCGGAACTGGCGGCGTCGGAGACGCACCGGCGTTCGGAGGCCGGCCGCATGGTACCAGTCCGCGAAACGGCACTCCTCGAGTCGCTGCTTCGCTCGCTGCGCGAGAGTCCAGCTCGCCTCGATGATGTCGAACGCCTCGTTCGCGATCTGGGCAGCAGAAGCACGACGGATGGAGACCTCTTGCCTGAGAACTTTCTGGAACTGTGGGCTCCGTTGTGGCAGGCGCGAAAGGAAATGGCGACGTGGCAGTCATAGAGCGGCCCAACGTTCGTCGCGAATTGCTCCGGTTGAAGAACTTTCAACGCGACACGGTCGAGCACGTGTACCGCGCGATGTACGAAGGCGACGCGCCCAGTCGCCGCTATCTGGTCGCAGACGAAGTCGGCTTGGGCAAGACCATGGTGGCCAGAGGTCTCGTGGCCAAGGTCGTCGACCGACTGTGGGACGAGGTCAAGCGCATCGACATCGTCTACATCTGCTCGAACGGCAGCATCGCTCGCCAGAACATTAATCGCCTCAACCTGTGCGAAGCCAGGGAAGCGGCACTCCCGTCGCGCATCACGCTGCTACCCAAGTTCACGGACGGGCTCGCGCAGCGGAAGCTCAACTTCGTCTCGCTGACGCCCCAGACCTCTTTCAGCCTTCGATCGAGCCAGGGCACCGCCGAAGAGCGCGCATTGCTTTTCTGGCTCCTTCCTGACGATTGGAAGACTCCAGAGGTGGGCGCCATGAATGCGCTGCAGGGCGGCGTGCAGCGAGAGCGCTTTCGAGATCGGCTGCGGTACTCGAAGCACGATACGGTGGACGAGGGGCTTCGCGAGCAGTTCCGCACGCACATCAATGCGAACAGTGAGCTTCGAGCGCAGTTCTCGGACCTCTGTCAGCGCTTCCACTACGGACGAGAGTCATGGCCCAAGCCCGACCGCCAACTCCAGAGCGACGTGGTCGGAGCCCTGCGCATGGCATTGGCGGAGAGTTGCCTCCGCGCCCTCGAGCCTGACCTCATCATTCTGGACGAGTTCCAGCGATTCAAGGAATTGCTGAGTGGCACAGATCCCAGCGGGGACCTTGCGCGGCGGTTGTTCACCACGGGCGATACGCGCGTGCTGTTGCTCTCGGCGACACCGTACAAGATGTTCACGGGGGCTGATGACGCGGGAGACGAAGACCATTTCAGGGACTTCCTGCAGACGATCGAGTTCCTGCAGGAGAACCAGGATCGAACGACCTCCTTCAAGGCCGCGCTCAGCAGCTATCGCTCCGAGTTGTTTCGCCTTGGTGCAGGGCGAGACGGGGAACTGCTTGCTCGCAAGAGCGTCGTGGAGCAGGAACTGCGACAGGTGATGGTGCGAACCGAGCGGCTGGCTGCCACCGCCGACCGAAATGGCATGCTCACGCACACGCCGTCTCGAGTGCGACTGGAGGCGAGTGATGTGTCCGCGTACCTTCGCCTGGCGAGCATGGCCGACACCGTACACGAGAGCGAGGTGGTCGAGTACTGGAAGTCCGCGCCCTACCTCCTCAACTTCATGGACGACGCGTACCGGTTCAAGGAGCGCGTACGGTCCGCGGCGAGTGCGAACAACCCACGACTGAGAGCTCAAGTGTCGTCTTCGGGGCACGGGCTGCTGGCTCGCGCCGACGTCGAGCAGTACAGAAAACTCGACCCGCCAAATGCTCGCGTGAGGTACATCGCCGAGGAGTACCTCGATTCTGGGGTCTGGCGACTGCTGTGGATGCCAGCGTCGTTGCCGTACTACGAAGGCAGCGAGGCCTATGCGAGCATCGATGGTCGGGCGGTGACTAAGCGGCTGATGTTCTCGTCATGGCAGGTCGTGCCGAAGGTGGTGGCCGCTCTGTTGAGCCACGATGTCGAACGGCGAGTCTTCACCGCCGGCGGTCACGAGGGTGAGGCACCTGTCGCGAGTCAGGTGCGTGAACGCTTTGCGCCTCGGCTGCAGTTCTCTCGCTCGGAGGGGCGTACGGCGGGCATGAGCGCGCTCGGTCTCCTGTACCCGTCCATCACGCTCGCTGAAGTCGGCGATCCACTCGCCCTGGCCCGGGTCGGAGGGGAGGCGACCCTGGAGGCCGACCGGGTCCTCGAACACGTGGAGCAGGAGATCCTGCGACGGCTTGCCGAATCCGGGCTGGCGCAGGCCAGCGACGGGCCCAGCGACGGGCCTCGCGATGAGGCATGGTACTGGGCCGCTTCGATCCTGCTCGACCGCCACTTCCACGCGGCGTCTTCCGAGCACTGGTTTGCCCAGGAAGGCCATCCGGGGCTGTGGCGTGGTGACGGAGAGGACGAAGACGAAGACAACAGCGAGGCCGCTGATGGCGGTGATGGGTGGGCGGCCCATGTGGAGCGAGCGCGGGCGGTCACGGCGCAGACCCTCGGAGCCCCTCCGTCGGATCTCGCGGCGGTGTTGGCGCGCCTCGCTGTCGGCGGTCCGGCCGTGACTGCTCTCCGCGCTCTCAGCCGGGTCAGCGGAGGTCCGGCGGTGCTGTCGCATCCTGCCCTTCGCAACAAAGCCGGCTGGATTGCCTGGGGCTTCAGGAGTCTGTTCAATCTTCCCGAGGTCATCGCGTTGGTCGAGGGTACCAGGGCGGCCGATCCGTACTGGCTGCGGGTTGCCACCTACGGCGTCGCGGGCAACCTGCAGGCCGTGCTCGACGAGTACGCTCACGTCCTTCTCGAACAAGAGGGACTCGCGCACCGGTCGGTCCGAGAGGGCGCACGAGGGGTCGCCAAGCGGATGCGTCAGGTGCTCCGGCTGCGAACGGCTAACGTGCGAGTCGATGACTTCACGGCAACCGACGAAAGGTTGACGCTGGACGAGTACCGGATGCGGGCACGCTTCGCCGTGCGGTTCGGTGCACGGCAGGCCGACGAGGGCGCTGGCGCCGTGCGGGACGACGATGTGCGTAGTGCCTTCAACTCGCCCTTCTGGCCCTTCGTGCTGTGCTCGACGTCAGTAGGGCAGGAGGGGTTGGATTTCCACCCCTACTGCCACGCCGTTGTTCATTGGAACCTTCCGAGCAATCCGGTCGATCTCGAACAGCGGGAAGGCCGTGTCCACCGGTACAAGAACCACGCCGTTCGGAAGAATGCAGCCGACGCGTACGGTCCGACCGCCCTTGCTGGTGATGCCGACGACCCGTGGGCGACGCTGTTCGAGGCAGCACAGCGCGACCCCGCGAGAGGCGACTCGGATCTGAGGCCCTTCTGGGTATTGCCCGGAGCGGCGGCTATTCAGCGGCATGTCCCTGCGCTGCCGCTCAGCCGCGACGAAAGCCAGGCGGAACGTGTGCGGCAGGCCGTCACCGTGTACCGGATGGCTTTCGGCCAAGCCCGACAGCAGGACTTATTGGAGTACCTGCAGCGGAGCTTCTCTCCTGAGGAGATCGAGAGCGTTGCGGCGTCGCTCCGAATCGATCTGTCGCCGCATCCGTCAGAACCGATGACGCCAACCGAAGCGGACCGAGCGTTGGTCGCACGCACGGCCCTCTCGAACGGGGAGATGCACGGGGCGTCGCCGGCTGCGCGGGCCAACGTCATGGAACTGGCTGCACTGCTCGACGCCTACGCCGCCCTGCCGGTACACGAACGGCGCGAGCCGACCGACGAATTGACTGCCCTTCTCGACGAGTTTGCCGCGCTGCGGCCCACCGCGTACTGAGGACACCTGATATGTCGCACATCTACACCGAGGTCGATCGTCTGTTGCTCAACCGTTGGGGCCACGTGATGGCCCTGCTTCAGGCTCATCGCGACATCCAACCGAGGATCGAGCAGGTCATCGAGGCCACGTCAAGCCGATTGAAGCCTTGGGCAGCCGCGCATGGATACGAGGTAAGTGGGACGCCACGGGAGGCACGGTTTGACCTGTGGTTGCCCACATGGGCGGATAGGAAAAGAGGCCCCAAGGTCCGTTTGACCATTGGCGGGTTCTGTCCCAGCGGTTTCCGGAAGGTGGACGAGGAGCACCCCTACCTCTGGGTACACACGGACCTCGAGAACTTCAAGGTGAAGGAACCTGAGCGAGTCGCGTTCGCGAGCCGCGTGCGTGCGCGTCTTGGAATGACCGCGCAGGAGTGGGTACATCACAACACAGATGACAGCTGGGCTCCCTTCGGTCGCTACCTCGAGAGCTATGACGACGCGGCCCGCGCCGAACTGGTGTCGAGTCCAGACGCGCTCTACGCATTCTGCACAGAGCAGCTACCAGCCCTGCTGGCGCTGGGAGAGCCGATCGGGCACGAGTTGGAGCTACTCGGTCGCTGAGCCGATTGCGGTCTGATAGCGCCGATCAAGCCCCGAGTCAGGAAGCGTCGAGAATGACAAGACCAGGCCGACCAAATGTGAGTATAGATGGCCACGAGGCTGCCACGTCTTCACACATGGCCTCGTCGTTCACAGACCTGATGGCCTCGTTGATGGTCATCTTCATCCTTTTGTTCATGGCGGTGCTGAGTAACGCCGTGGCGATCAAGAGGAACGCTCGCGACACCACGATCGAGGCACTGCTCGGAGCCTTGAAGAGCGCCCTGGCCGCCGGGGGGATGGACGCGGGTGGCATCCGTCAGGATGAGCGCGATCCCTACGCTGTGGTGATCGTCATGCCGGAGGATCTGCTCTTCAAGCGTGGCGACTGGAGCGTAGGTGATGGCGGTCGGCGCTTTCTGCTCGGGATGATCCCTCAGCTCTCGAGCATCGTCTGCACCGGCGAGCTGAGGGGCAAGGTATCCAACGTTGTCGTCGAGGGCCACACCGACTCAATCTGGTCTGCAGTCGGAGTCGCAGGCGTTGACGGGCCTCAGATGAACTTGGAGCTCAGTCAAAAGCGCTCGATGGACGTGGTGCGCTGGAGCCTCGCGGCTCTTGTCTCCGGTGACGAACGCGATTGCTTCAGACGCCTCCTCTCGGCCTCCGGACGGGGCCAGGAGGAACTTCTGCCTGATGTCCCCTCCGACGACTCGCGACAACGACGCGTGGTCTTCAAGATCCGAACGCAGCGCGACGTCATCGAGGATGTCGCGACTGGCCTCGCCGGGACGGTAGAGCCACGGAGCGTGGAAGGGGAGCATTGAAATGCCGCAGGGTGCGATGAGCTTCGTCGCCGGCCTCGAGCCTTGGATTCTCTACTACAGCTACGGCCTGATCGTTGTGTTCATGGCGGGACTGCTGGTGCTCGTGGTAGGCGCGAGAGGAGCGTGGCGTCGGCTGGCGTCGGCGGCGCGACAGTTGAGCGACCTGTCGCCGGCCGATGCGATGACCGGTGCGACTGACCACAGCTACCGAGCGATGGTGGCGGTCATCGAGAAGCTGCGGGATGGCGGCGAACCTTGGTGGGACGCCGTACGCCCCACCGTCACCACGTACGAAACGTACGACCGCAGGAAGGATCCCCAGGTCGGCTACTTCGTCACCGAATCGGTCGAAGAGAGCGTCGCGGGCGCGTCGCGGGCCGGTGACCGGTGGCTGGCGGTGGCGCATGTCGTTCCAGGCGTCCTGACGTCGCTCGGACTGCTCGGCACATTCGTGGCGTTGCTGCTGGGCCTGCGGGGACTGCAGAAGACCGCGGAGGGCATATGGGCCATCGATCCGCTCGTGGCGAACCTCTCCGGCAAGTTCGTGACATCAATCGTCGCCCTGGCGTTGAGTGTCGTATTCGTACTGATCGAACTGACGACACGGACCGTCGTCGTACGGGCGAGACACCAGCTGGCGCAGGCCCTGTCGCGCGTGCTTCCATTGCTGTCGACGTCGCACCTTCTCCTGAACGCGCACCGGGAGAGCGTGAGGCGCGGCGACACGCTTCAGGAGCTGTCCAGGCTGGCGGAGGCGCAGACAACCGTGTTGAAGGCCTTGCACGTGGTGGGCGAGCGTCAGGTTGCACAGCTCGAGCACTTCAATACGGATCTTGCCGTGTCGATCGGCAGCGCCATGGACGCGCGGCTCGTTCCCGTGCTCGAACGGTTGCTCCAGAGTACCAACGACCTGCACAGTATCCAGGCAGGACTCGGCGAGGAGTTGTTCAAGGAGGTTGGCAACAAGATCTCTGGCGCAGTGTCTGGCGCGGCCGGCCAGGAGATGCGCGCGATGACCGAGGCCATCAGCGAGAGCATCCGCTCGTTGAACGAGGCGGCGCAGGCGATGCGCGACGGGCAGAGCAAACTCGTCGAAGTGACGTCGGCCATCATTGGGCAGATGAATCACTCATTCGGAGAGAACTCCACACGCCTCAATGACGTGACTGAGAACGTCGTGCGCAATGTCGTCGAGCAGATCAGCGGCGCTGCGGGTGGGTTCTCGACGACGATTGGCGGTGCCGGCCAGGAAGTGGCGACGGCGCTCCTTACGACGTCGGCCCATCTTCAGAAGGTGGTGGATGAATGCCAGCGCATCGTCGAGCACACGGGCGCGACGATGCAGGGATTCGACGGACTGGTGACGCGGGTCTCCTTCGCCACTCAGGATGTCGTTGGCGCGCACGAGGCTCTCAAGGAAACGGCGATGCCGCTGCGGGAGGTGGCGACACGGACCGCGTCCCTGATTGGCAGTGTCGATCGCCAGGCAAACACGATCGGCGCTGCGGCCGAGAGCCTCAAGGCCACCAGCGAGAATCTGAAGAACATGCAGGACACTTTGCAGGCGTCCTGGGCTGACTACGAACGACGCTTCGCCGGCGTCGACCAGTCGTTGGGCAACTCTCTCGACTCCATGCGCAATGGATTCGAGCTCTACGCGGAGAAGATCCGCGATCTGAACGCTGGGCTCGACACGCACCTGAGCAAGGCCCTCTCCGACCTCTCCAGTGTGATCAACGAGTTCCACGAAACAGTGGAGGACCTGCAGGCGGCTCTGCCGGTTCAGGCTGCCCAGGGACAGAGACGCCCATGACGAGCAGTCACCCGACGGGCTGGACGGCGGAGTTGGGACGATGAGCTTGAGGCAGGCGTGTCAGAGCGCCGAACTGCGACCACGACCGGTGGAGGTTCAGTGGCCGAAGCTGTCGGGAATGGCAACGACGATATCGACTCAGTGGGCTGACCGGCCCGAACGCAAGCCACCCACCTTCCAGCTCGATCCGATCGTTCAGCGTGTGCGCGAGGCATGGCGCGCCAACAAGGGCCTCGACGGATTGACGCAGCGGGAGGTGCGCTGGTTGCCGCACGCGGTGTTCCACCCAGAGGCCTACCGCGATCAGTGGCTGGCCAGGGATTCGGACCTGATGACGTCAGTGCTGACGCGCGTGCGGGAGCGTCCGCGCGGCATTCGCAGCCTTTTGCGCAATGTGATCAGACTCTGGCCCTCGGAGCTTCCTGTTCTTGGCAGGATCGAGAGTGTGCTGGCGAACGACTTGCTGAGCGCGACGTCCCCTCGCCTCAAGGAGTGGAGTGAGCGCGTTCGCAAGTACAGTCTGCTGTCTACTGCCGGCCCTCGGCGCTTCGCTGATCTCCTAGGAGCACATCCCGACCAACGTGAGCGCCTGCTGAAGGACGCCGGACTTGTGGGCGAGTTGGCGCAGGCCGGATTTCTCGCCGAGGCTCATCGTCATCTTGTCAGCGACCTCTCCGGCAAAATGCGACAGGCCAGGTACGGGACCCTTGAATCGGATCTCCAGGTGCTGGCGCCGCAGGGCAAACTGGTATTCAAGTCCGATGGCCCCTTGCTGGCAGAAGCGTTATTGGGGCCCTTCGTCGACATCGCGCCGCCGTCCGAGGTGCAGGAACGCGTTCGAGCGTTCCTGCTGACCCACCTGCAGGACCCGCGGCTGACGCAGACGGGGTGGGCCAGCGTCAGCGCTGACGCCAGGCGCGTGATGATGCGGTGGCTGGTCAGTTCGACGCTCGAGGATTTCTTCGCGCTCATTGCGCGCTGGGCCGAACAGCAAGAGCACTGGCGCTATCGGAAAGCATTCTGGAGCGCTTACCTCAAGAAGGGTGCGATCTCGGGCGCATGGGTGGTCCTCGGTGCGAATGCGGTCGGCGATGCGCAGCGTCGCTGGCGAGACGCCGCCCCCTCGTACGGAACGCTAATCGGTGCCAACAACCACAGCGTGCTGCTGCTGGAGATCGGCGACCTGACCATCGCCGAGTTTAGCCATAATGGCACGTGTCGCGTGTGGTCTCGAACCGACAGACGACGACCCCACCTGTACGACCGTGAGTACACCAAGTCCGAACTGCAGGTCCTCGCGAGTCACGAGCAGCGACACCACGGCAACGTCCAGTACACGTGGCAGCGCCAGCTCGCTGAGGTGATCAGGGAAGCGACAGGTATCTCAGTCCTGCTGTCCGACTACCGAGTCCGATGACGCGCACCCTCGAATGGCATCTCGGCGCGGCCGGTGACATCACCTTCACGTGCACTGAAGGCAGCACGCGCCTGCCTCTTGACGAGTGGGCCACGCAGCCGCTGCTGACGCCGGCAGGTCACCCCGCGATGCCCGGCATCCTCCTGGCGATACAGGACGAGCCCGGCGTCGATGCCGTGGACGGCGGGCAGGCCTTGAAGCTCACCCCGGACCGTGTCGTTGCACTGGAGCCCTGGCAGATCCGAGCGGTCGGACTGCCGCCACCGCTCGCGTATCCTCTCAAGCTCGATCGCCGCGGCATCTTCACGGATCGCGACTTCTCGCTCACCTGCGGCTTCGTCGGCCCCAATGGCGAGACGCGACCTGCATTGCGTCGCGGGCCGATCGCCACGGTCAACGACACGGACTACACGCTGTCGGGGCCGTTGTTCGGGATCATGACCGCGCTGGACGACCTTTCCCAGTTGACCGAGCAAACGTTCGAGGCGCGAGCGCCGTACCTCGAACGCATTCAGCGAGTGCTGGCCGGCGACGAAGGTCCGGCGGCGACGGTTGCCGACCCGTACATCACGACCACTTCCGTGGTAAGCGCTGGAACGTTCACGCTACGCCCCCGCGTGGATGCCGCGGGCGCGATCGACTTCGACATCCAGCCGGCGTACGATTCCGGCTCGCTTGAGGAAGGCGTTCGCCCTTCGCTGCCGGAGGCCCGCGAGGCGGATTGGAACAAGCACTTCCGCCGGCTTTCGCTGCGGACCTCATATCCGGCAGGGGGCGGGCACTACGTGGTCGTCACGCCGGTCCTGCGCGAGGCCCTTGGCGTGGCCAAGAGAATGACGACCGCGTCACCAGCGCAGAAGCGGGAGTTCATCAGGAATCCCAGACCGTTCCTGAAGGAAGCACTCCCGGCCTTGCCGGACGAAGCGATCGAGCAGGTGTTCTGGGAGTCGGCCGAGTACAGCGAGCGCGTCCGGGACATCGGGCTGTGGCAGCCCAGAGTGCTGCCCTTCCTCAAGAAGTCGGGGATCGAATGGTTGCCGGGCGAGCCCATGGGACTGACGGTCGGCGGCACACAGGTCAACGTGCGCCCCGAGTACGCCCAGCAGCTGGTGGAGAAGCTGGAGCAGGCCCAGGCGGCTGGTAAGGCGTGGGTCGACCACGAGGGGCAGCGCATTCCAGTCACAGACGACGCCATCGCCTCGACACGCGAGTTGGCTGAGATCGCCCGGACGTACGGAGGGGACGCGCCAGAGCCGCCGAGGCGCGGCACTCCAGACGAGCCGCCCGAACCCTCGGGGCGCCTCGTCCTCCTGATCAAGGACAACCTCGAAGACGACGGCTTCGCCCGGTCCTGGAAGCCGAGGGCAGAGGGCGTCGTCTTCGTCGCACCGCCTCGGCTGCGTACCTCGCTCCTCGACTTCCAGCACGACGGCTGCCGCTGGCTCCAGCAACTGTGGGCCGCCGGTGCCCCCGGCGCGCTCCTTGCCGACGACATGGGCCTCGGCAAGACGCTGCAGTGCCTGACGTTCCTCGCCTGGCTGCGTCAGCTGCAGCAGGCGAGGAACATTCCGTCTCGCCCGATCCTGACGGTTGCGCCGACGGGTCTCCTCCTGAACTGGGTGGCGGAGCACGACAAGCATCTGAACGAGCCAGGACTTGGCGAGATGCTTTCGGTGCACGGGCAAGGGCTTGCGGACCTGCGCGTCGGGCCGCGGGCCGCCTCCGAACTCAAGGTCGGCATCCCGACGCTCGACACGGACCGGATGCGCAGGTCCGATTGGGTGCTGACGACGTATGAAACGCTCCGCGACTATCAGCACAGCTTCGGCGCCATCAGCTGGGACGTGCTGGTCTTCGACGAGGCGCAGAAGATCAAGAACCCGCAGGCCCTGATGACCGATGCGGCCAAGGCGATCAACGCCGACTTCACGGTGGCGGTCACCGGAACGCCCGTCGAGAATCGGCTGGCCGACCTGTGGAGCATCGTGGACACGATCGAGCCGGGAAGACTCGGCACGCTGAAGGCGTTCGTCTCCACGTACGAACCCGAGGCAGGGGTGGCACCGGACGCGCTCGGAGACCTCAAGCGGCGCCTGACGTCTCCGGCGCCCGCACTTCTGCAGCGTCGCACCAAGGCGGAGACCCTCCAGGGTCTGCCGACCGTCACCCATCACGCCACCCAGGTTGAGATGCCGCCTCCGCAGGCGGAGGCCTACGAAGCGGTCGTCAGGGCAGCGCGCAGTGGCGCAAAGGGGCAGATGCTGCAGTCGCTCCAGGGCCTTCGGGGCGTGTCGCTGCACCCCCAACCCGAGATGGCACCCTCTGACACCGACTTCGTCTCGCAGTCGGCGCGGTTGCTGGAGGCGGTCCGTATTCTGGACGAGGTGGCGTCACGTGGTGAGAAGGCGCTCGTGTTCATCGACGCCAAGGCCATGCAGGCGGCGTTGATGGAGGTGCTGCAGCGCCGGTACGGCCTTCCAGAGCCGCCCCTCGTGATCAATGGCGAGGTGCCGGGTGGCAAGCGTCTCCAGCGGGCAGATGAATTCCAGGAACGGCCCGGGTTCGGCGTCCTGATTCTGTCGCCGCGTGCAGGTGGGGTAGGGCTCACGATCACCGGCGCCAACCACGTGATCCATCTCGGTCGCTGGTGGAATCCGGCCGTCGAGGATCAGGCGACAGACCGTGTCTATCGCATCGGCCAGCACAAACCCGTGCACGTGTACACGCCGCTGGCGGTCCATCCGGAGTACGGCGAGGCCAGCTTCGACGTGCGGCTCGATCAGCTGTTGCAGCAGAAGCGCGCGCTCAGCCGTGAGTTGCTCGCCCCTACCGAGGCCAGCTCGCGGGATCTCGAGTGCTTGCTCCGGGATGTCGTTGGCGCATAGGCTCGACAGTCCGAAGCGATGCCTCTCCCCCTGACCCGCTGGCACCCGATCACCGAGTCCTCCTTCGCGTGGGAGCAGGACGCGCTCGACTTCGTGCGCGAGCGGCTGCCCGACCAGGAGCCCTACCACGCGTGGTCGAACTTCGAGTTCATCGCAGATGACGGCAGCGTCAACGAGGTCGACCTGCTGGTGCTGGCGCCAAGCGGGTTCTTCCTGGTCGAGATCAAGAGCCGCCCTGGCGTGCTGGATGGCGACGCGCATACCTGGATCTGGCGTGACCAGGGACGCGAGACCCTCACCGACAACCCGCTGCTGCTGACCAACCGGAAAGCCAAGCGGCTGATGTCGCTCCTCAGGCGACAGCGTGCCGTCGGAAGCGCACGCCTGCCGTTCCTCGAGCCGCTGGTCTTCTGCGCCGCACCCGGGTTGCAGGTGCGGCTGAGCGGCCAGGCCTCCACCGGCGTCCGCGTGCGAGACAAGGACCACGAGGGCGCAAGGCCGCAACCGGTGCCCGGGATCATCGCGTCTCTGACCCGGCCGCCGTCCATAGATCCCGGGCAGCTGCGGATTGACGGCAACGTCGCCCGTGTCATCGTCCGCGCACTTGAATCGGCGGGCATCCGCCGGTCGCAGAAGGCGCGGCGAGTCGGGGACTACGAGCTCGGTCTTCTCTTGATGGACGGCCCGGCGTACCAGGACTTCCAGGCGACGCACGTGGCCATGCCGAGCGTGGCGAGGCGCGTGCGCGTCTATCAGGTCCCGCGAAGCGCCGGCGCCGACGCGCGTCGCATGATCTTTCGCGCCGCGCAGCGCGAGTTCCAGATCCTCGAGGGGATCAACCACCCGGCCATCCTCAGGGCGACCGACTACAAGGATCAGGAGTCCGGGCCCGCGCTGATCTTCGAGCATCACCCCGACGCCCTGCGCCTCGATCACTTCCTGCGGCAGCACGGCGCCGCACTCAGCCAGGAGCAGCGCCTCACCCTGCTGCGGCAGCTGGCCGAGGCGGTCCGTTACGCGCACGAGAAGCATCTCGTGCATCGAGCCCTCGGCCCGCAGAGCGTGCTCGTACTCGACCCCGCCAGCCCCCGTCGTCGCCTCCAGATCTTCAACTGGCAGGTCGGCGTTCGCGAATCCGGCACGACCGGCGGAAAGAGCGTGACGGCGACCGCGCATCTCGAGCAGCTCGTGGAGGATGAGACGACGATCTACCTGGCGCCCGAGGCGCTGGCCGCGCCCGGCGAGAAGGGCGCGTACCTGGACGTCTTCTCGTTTGGCGCCATTGCCTATCACCTGTTTGCAGGACAGGCGCCGGCGTGCTCGGTCGTCGAGCTGGCAGCAAAGCTGCGCGAAGACCGCGGCCTGCAGCTGTCCGCTGTCGTGGACGGCGTGGGCGTGGCGCTGAACGATCTCGTTGCCTTGTCGACGCACCCCGATGTGTCGATCCGTCTGGCGACGATGGACGACGTGCTGGCGCAGCTGGAGCTGGTCGAAGAGGAGATGACCCGACCGGATGACGCCGCGCCGGTCAATCCTGCGGAGGCGCGCGTCGGCGACGTCCTTCCAGGGGCGTACAAGGTAAAGAAGCGCATCGGCCAGGGGTCAATCTCCGTGGTCTTCCTGGTCGAGACCAGAGACGGCCGCGAGCTGGTGTTGAAAGTCGCGTCCTCGTCTGACCACAACGAGCGCATCCGGCAGGAAGGCGCGGTGCTCGGGGATTTGCGTCACCAGCACATCGTGGCGCTCCGCGACGTGCTCGACGTCGGCGGTCATGCCGCGTTGCTGATGGACCGGGCGGGGGAGGATACCCTCGCGAGTCGCCTGCGCCGGGATGGCCCGCTGCACCTGGAGTTGCTGCAGCGGTTCGGCGAAGACCTGCTGCAGACCGTCAGCTGGCTGGAGCAGAAGGGCATTCCACACCGGGACATCAAGCCGGACAACATCGGCGTGGCGGAAGTCGGCGCGGGCAATCGGCTGCACCTGGTGCTGTTCGACTTCTCGCTGGCACGCACCTCATCCGAGGCCATTCGCGCCGGCACCGCCCCGTACCTCGAGCCGTTTCTCTCCGTGCGCAAGCCGCCGCGGTGGGACGTCGCCGCAGAGCGATTCGCTGCGGCGATGACACTCTACGAGATGGCGACAGCGCGACTGCCGCAGTGGGCCGATGGCCGCAGTGACCCCGCGCTGATCGAGGAGGAGGTCACGCTCGAATCCGGTCTCTTCGACCCCGACCTGCGCGAGTCGATGCTCGCGTTCTTCACAAAGGCGTTGCGGCGCGCGGTCAGGGAACGGTTCGACAACGCCGACGACATGCTTGCAGCCTGGCGGGCCGTCTTCACGGGCGTGGCTCGTCCGCGCTCCGACCGAGACGAGGCCGAGAGCGCCACGGACGAGCCGCCTGACTTCACGCTGTTGGTGGCAGCGGCCAAACGCGAGACGCCGCTCGCCCAGATCGGCTTGAGCACACGTGCGTTGAACGCCCTCGAGCGCGCCCGCGTGCTCACGTGCGGCGACCTCGTGACCATGGCCTCCCGTCGGCTGTATGCGATGGCCGGTGTCGGCGCGAAGACACGTGCGGAGATCCGGGCCGCCAAGGATGCCCTCGCCGGCAAGTGGGCAGTCGATGCCCCGGTCACTACCGCGACCTCATCGAGCACTGCGGCAGAGGAGAGCACCACCGACGTCGTCAGCATCGACCTGCTGATGGCGCGGCTGATGCCACGTCGATCGCGCTCACAGGATGTCGGGGAACTGCGCATCCTGAATCAGTTCCTGACGCCGCGAACGGACGCCGTGCCCGATCAGCCGTGGCCAACGCAGACAGCGG
Organism: Luteitalea sp.; assembly: GCF_022842525.1. Lineage (NCBI taxonomy): Bacteria > Pseudomonadati > Acidobacteriota > Vicinamibacteria > Vicinamibacterales > Vicinamibacteraceae > Luteitalea > Luteitalea sp. Next base: position 36,774 of record NZ_JALHPM010000003.1, on the reverse strand, counting down.
CTGCCGAGACGTTGAAGCTGACCCGCGCCCGCGTCAGCCAGGTCGTCGTCGCTGCGCGTACGCGCTGGTCGAAGGATTCTTCGCTCACCCGGCTCCGTGCCGATATGGTCGACCTCATTCAGGCCCACGGCGGGGTTATGGCCGTGCGCGAACTGGCTCACGCGGTGCTCGCGTTACGAGGGTCGGAGGCCCCGGAGCCGTTGCGCACGGTCCGTGCCCTCGCGGTGGCTCGCGCCGCGGTGGAGTCAGAACGTGAGCGGAAGGCACCACGGTTCGAGGACTTCAGGCGCGGAGCGCTCCTGATCGCCACAAGTACCGCCGCCGCCGACTACGCCGATGTGCTCGGCGAGACCGCCGACAGGCTGGCGGCGGCCGACCCCCTGTTGCCACCATCCCGAGTCAGCATGGAACTCGAGGCGGTCGACCCACCCGAGGGTGCGACGGGGCTTCTACCCGCGCGCATCGTCCAACTGGCGGCCGCTGCGTCGAAGGGCGCGGCCGTGTCGAGCCGTCTCGAGCTCTATCCTCGTGACATGCCTGCCGCACGTGCGCTGCGGTTGGCCCAGGGCGCCCTCCTCGGTGCGCAGGTGCTCACCGTCAGTGACCTCAAGGCCCGCATTTCGGGACGATACCCGGACGCAGAGCCCTTGCCCGACCGCCCGGCGCTCGACGAGTTGCTTGGGCAGGCTGGACTCGAGCTCGAGTGGGATCCCTCCGCAGCCGACCGCCGTGGTGCCTACCGCCCGCGACGCTCCGAGGCTCTGCTCAGCTCCAGCAGCACGTTCCAGACCCGCAACAGCTGGCCGGATGACGCGGCGGCAGAACGCGAGGATGTGCAGGAGTTCGATCGTCGCCTGCGTTATGCGCTTGACAGCGGTTCGTTCCTGGCGCTGGGTGTCGAGCCCAAGCTGCTGCCCTCAACAGCCCGCCGGTTGACGCGCAAGTACCCTGTGGCGAGCGAGAGCCTCGAAGCATTGCTCATCGCAGCAATGAGGGACGCCGCGACGAAGGTAGGGGCCGACTGGAACATCGTGCGCAAGGCCGATGCCGCCGGACCGGAGGGCCCGGACTGGGGCACACTCCTCAGACTAGTCAGGAGTGCCGTGCCGGATCTCGAACACCGATTGGCGCAGTCCGAACGACCGTTGCTGCTGTCGTATCCGGGCTTGCTCGCGCGGTACAACCAGCTGGCCGTCCTGCAGCGACTTCAGCAGAGCGCGGGCCGGCCTGGCGGACCACCGGCGGTGCTCGTGCTGGTGGCGGCTGATGGCCAGCACCACCTGCCGATGATCGACGGCCAGGCGCTGCCGGTGATCAGCAGCAATCAGTGGCTGCCGGTGCCGCCCGCATGGGTTCAGGGAGGAACCATTCCACACCATGATTGACGGACGACGGCTCCTGGCCGACCTGCAGCCGCTGCGAAAGCGGCTCGAGGACGACCTTAGAGAACGCAGCGAGCAGGTGCCCGAGCTCACACGGCGACTTCGGGAGGAGTGGCAGGCCGCGCGGCAGAAGGAGCGGACTGCGCAGACCTATGAGGCGTGGCGTGAGGACGCGCTGGCACAGGCCGCGGCGATGTGGCTGTTGGCGTGCGTCTTCGTCAGGTTCCTCGAGGACAACGCGCTCGCGGAACCGCCGCGTCTGGCCGCGCCGGGGGCGAGGCTGTCACTGGCGCGCGACCAGCGGACGCTGTACTTCCAGGAACACCCGCACGACAGCGACCGCGACTATCTGTACAGCGTATTCGAGGCCGTTGCCGCCTTGCCCGCGGCCGCTCCGCTCCTTGACCACCGGCACAACCCCATCTGGCAGGTCGGCATTTCCGGCGATGCTGCGACGCAGGTCATCGACTTCTGGCAGCGAGTGGATCCTGCCAGCGGTGCGCTCGTGCACGATTTCACCGATCCTGAATGGACGACGCGCTTCCTGGGTGACCTGTATCAGGATCTGTCCGCGTCCGCGCGCAAGAAGTACGCGCTGCTTCAGACGCCGGACTTCGTGCTGCAGTTCATTCTGGACCGCACGCTCACCCCGGCCATCGCGGAGTTCGGGTTCCGCGATGTGCAGATGATCGACCCGGCGTGCGGATCGGGCCACTTCCTGTTGGCGGCGTTCGAGAGGCTGGCCCGACTATGGGCGCAGCACGAGCCTGGCACGAACGCGCGGGAGTTGGCGCAGCGGGCTCTCGCGCAAGTGTCCGGTGTCGACCTCAATCCGTTCGCCGTAGCGATCGCACGGTTCCGGCTGCTGCTCGCCGCGTTGCGTGCGTCGAACATCACGAAGCTGGTGGATGCGCCCGCATTCAACATGGAACTCGCTGCAGGGGATTCGCTTCTGCATGGCCCGCGTCCTGGTGAGGTTGCGAGCCGTCAGCTCTATCTCGATCCCGAGAGCGATCCGCTGGCACACGTTTACTCAACTGAGGATGCTGTCGATCTGCGTCGTATTCTCGGCCGCCGCTACCACGTCGTCGTCGGTAATCCTCCGTATATCACTCCGAAGGACGCCGTGCTCAACAAGGCGTACCGCGACCGGTTTGACTCATGTCACGGCTTGTACGCGCTCACCGTCCCATTCTTCGAGCGCTTCTTCGACGCCGTTGTCCCAGGCGGCTTTGTCGGCAAGATCACAGGAAGCTCATTCGCTACGAGAGAGTTCGGGAGTCGCTTAGTCGAACGATACCTGCCAAAGTGGAACATCACGCATGTTGTGGACACTGACAAGGCGCACCTGCCAGGCCACGCAACCGGGACCGTGGTAGTTCTCGCGCGAGGCGGAGCCCCGGCGTCAGACACGATCAGGACCGTCATCGGTCTGCGCAAGGAAGAACCGGCCCCCCTGAACGCAGCAGCCGGCAGGGTGTGGCTTGCAATCGTAGATCAGATTGACGTTCCTTCGACGAGTGCCTACGTGGCTACTGGAGATCAGCCGAGAAGTCGATTCTCAAGCCACCCGTGGAGTTTGAGCAGCGTCGAAACTGGCGATCTGCGCCAGAAACTTGAGGCTGGTCGTCCGCCACTCGCCACCAAGGCGCAGTCGGTCGGGTTCTTTCTAGACACCCACGCCGACGATGCATTTGCCCTGCCGCGTGGATTCGCCCAGCGACATGGACTGTCTGATGCATTTCGCCGTCAAGTGCGCGGAGAAGATGTGCGTGACTGGGCCTACTCAGACGGCGACTGGATGTTCTTTCCTTACGGAGCAAACCTAGAGCTCTGGGAATCGGTGCCACTCGAGCCGCAGTGGTCGTGGCTTCATGCTTTGAGAACCGCCCTTTGGTCGCGCGCCGTATTTGGGGGCGGCACATACCGAACCGCTGGTAGAAAGTGGTTCGAGTTTCATCAGTTTCCCCGGGACAGGGCGAGAGCCAGCTGGCTGATCTGCTTCGCAGAGATAGCAACTCACAACAACTTCGTTCCTGTCAGCAAAGGCACCGTTTGCAACCGCACGGCGCCAGTGATCGAATTGAAACGCGAGATCACGGCAGACGAATTCGCTGGGATCGTGGCGACACTGAATTCTTCCATTGCTTGCTTCTGGTTGCGGCAAGTGTGCCATGACAAGGGCGCCGGCGGAATTGGCGGTGGAGTGTCTGCTGAAGAGTGGGAGCATCGGCATGCTTTCAATGCCTCCAATGTTCAGCAGATGCCAATCCCAGCACAGCTTCCAATTCCGCACGCCAGGCTGTTGATGACATCGGCCGCGCAGTTCGCGGAGAGTGCGCCAGCAGCGAGCATACGGACGAACGAAGCCAACTGGACGAGCAGAGCTGAGGTTGCGGAGGCAAGAGGCACGTGGGAACAGCGTCTTGGGCGCCTGATCTCGCTGCAGGAAGAGTGTGATTGGCAACTGTACTCAACATACGGGCTCGTTGAGGAGGACATCTGCTGCACGTTGGACACGGTGCCGGAGATCCAGCTAGGAGAGCGTGCGTTCGAGATTGCCATGGCTCGGAAGATTGCGGCCAGACAATTGGATACAGCGTGGTTCGAGCGACATCGAGCGATGCCCGTGACGGAGGTTCCGGCGCACTGGCCCGAAGCCTACAGACGGGTGGTCGAGCGGCGCCTCCTGCTGATTGAAGATAACTCAGAGATTGCACTGGTTGAGCAGCCAGCCTATAAGCGGCGATGGAATGTCGACCGATGGGAAGACCTGGCAGAACGAGCGCTTCGAGAATGGCTTCTGGATCGCCTGGAGTCAGTGAGCTATTGGCCGAACGTGGCCCTCACATCCGCAGCACGCTTGGCAGATCATGCGAGGCATGATGCCGAGTTCCTGCGCAAGGCTGCCATCTACAGAGATCGCGATGAGTTTGACGTCTCAACACTTGTCGCCGAGCTACTGGAGAGCGAATCCGTGCCATTCCTTTCGGTCTTGAGGTATAAGGCAGCGGGCCTGGAGAAGCGTGCCCAATGGGAGTCCGTGTGGGCGCTCCAGCGTCGGGAGGATGCGCACGAAAGTGTCGGCGAGATCATGGGGCCGCCGGAGTATGCGTCATCGGACTTCGCGAACACTGTGTACTGGCGACTGCGCGGGAAGCTCGACGTCCCAAAGGAACGGTTTGTCAGCTACCCGCACTGTCAGCGCGACAGCGATTCAACTCCAGTCATCTCCTGGGCCGGCTGGGATCACTTGCAGCAGGCAAGGGCACTGGGTACTTACTACGTACAGATGAAGGAGTCCGAAGGCTGGAGTCGCGATCGACTGACACCGCTCCTTGCGGGCCTGATGGAACTGCTGCCCTGGCTCCTGCAATGGCACAACGAGGTCGACCCTGAGTACGGCCAGCGAATGGGCGACTACTACGAGGGCTTCGTGGATGAAGAGGCTCGGGCACTTGGTCTGACTCGAGAGGCAATCCGGGTGTGGACTCCACCAACTGCCGCGCGTCGGCGGGGCAGACGAGCACAGCCGACGGAACAATAGATGACGCTGATCAAGGAACTCATCAGTCTCCCGGAGCACGTCCACCGCGGTGACTTCGTGCTTCGCCTCACCCAAGGTGTGGCGAACCCCGCAGAGACGTTGCGTGAGTACGTCGTCACGCCGCAGCTCGTGGAGTGCTTCGACGACGCGCTTCGGTTCATCAAGGGCTCGGTGGACGCGAGGTCCAGCAAGGCCACCTACCTGCACGGCAGCTTCGGCAGTGGCAAGAGCCACTTCATGGCCGTGCTGCACCTGCTGCTCGGGAACGAGCCAGCCGCGCGCGGCATTCCGGAGCTGGCTTCAACCGTGGCGCGCCATGCCTGGACCGAGCCGCGAAAGTTCCTGCTCGTGCCGTACCACATGATCGGCGCGCAGACGATGGAGTCGGCCATCCTGGGCCACTACGTCGAGCACGTCCGGCGCCTGCACCCGAACGCGCCCCTGCCTGGTGTGTTCAGGGCCGAGGGGCTGTTCGACGACGCCGACAGGCTGCGGACGCAGATCGGGGATGAGGCGTTCTTCCGTCAGCTCAACGCGAGAGCCGGCGCGAGCAGTGGCTGGGGAGCCCTCGCCGAAGGCTGGACGGATACATCGTTCCAGGCGGCTCGTCGCGCGGCGCCTGGTGACGAGGGCCGCGTGCGACTCGTCGACGAGCTCGTGCAGACGTTCTTTGCCTCGTACGGCGACGTGATCCGCGGGCAGGAGGAGGCGTACGTCTCTCTCGACATCGGCCTCGCCGCCATCAGCCGGCACGCGAAGGACCTGGGCTACGACGCCGTCGTCCTGTTCCTGGACGAGCTGATCCTCTGGCTCGCCAGCCATGCCGCGGAGCCTGCCTTCGTCAGTCGCGAAGGTCAGAAGCTGGCGCAGCTCGTGGAAGCGCAGCACGCCGATCGCCCAATTCCCATCGTCAGCTTCGTCGCCCGGCAGCGCGACCTGCGTGAACTAGTCGGACAGCATGTCACCGGGTCGCAAGACTTGGCTTTCGCCGACGTGCTGAACTGGTGGGAAGCCCGCTTTCACACGATCACACTGGAAGACCGTAACCTGCCGGCCATTGCCGAGCGCCGCGTCCTGAAGCCGAAGTCGGAAGCTGCCCGGCAGCAGATGGACGAGGCTTTTCGCCAGACCACGGCGGTGCGGCAGGAGGTGATGGACACTCTGCTGACCAGCACGGCGGACCGGCAGATGTTCCGCCAGGTGTATCCGTTCAGCCCGGCGCTGGTACAGGCGCTGGTGGCGGTATCGTCGGTGCTGCAGCGGGAGCGGACGGCGCTGAAGGTCATGTTGCAGCTGCTGGTCGATCATCGTGAGACATTGCAGCTCGGCGACCTCGTGCCCGTCGGTGACCTGTTCGACGTGATCGCCGAAGGCGACGAGGCCTTCAGCGAGGCGATGCGCGTGCACTTCGACAACGCGAATCGCCTCTACATTCGCAAGCTGTTGCCCATGCTGCTGGCCGAGCACCACCTGACGGCCGACGAGGCAAAGGCCCTGCCGTTCGACGATGCCCGCGCAGCGCGACTTCGTGGAGACGGCCGCATCGTCAAGACCTTGCTGCTCGCCGCGCTCGTTCCCGAAGTCGAGGCCTTCAAGGCGCTGACGCCAGCTCGCCTGGCGGCCTTGAATCACGGAACGATCCGGACGCCGATTCCCGGCGGAGAGGCGCGTGAGGTACTTCGGCGCGTGAGGCACTGGGCCGGCCACGTCGGCGAGATCAAGATCGCGGGCGACGAGGCGAACCCGACGATAGCGATCCAGATCACCGGCGTCGACACCGAGGGCATCATCGAGCAGGCCCGCGGTGAGGACAATCATGGCAACCGGAAGCGCCTGATCAAGGAGCACCTGTACAAAGCCGTCGGCATCGACAACTGGGATGGTCTGTTCGTCCGCCACAAGTTCACCTGGCGTGGGACGGATCGGCACTGCGAGATGGTGTACGGCAACGTCTGGGAGATGCCGGATGAATCGCTTCGCGGCCCACTCGATGAATGGCGCGTGATTGTCGACTACCCATTCGACGAGCGGGGGCACACGCCAAAGGACGATCTGGCGCGCCTCGAGCGCTTTCGACAGAGCCACGAGGCCGCGCGCACGCTGGTGTGGATACCGGCCTTTCTGTCCGCTGATGCTCAGAACGAACTCGGAACCCTCGTCGTGCTGGAGCACATCCTCCAGGGCGAGCGATTCAGCTCATTTGCGACTCACCTGCCGCCGGTAGAACGGGCAACGGCTCGTCAGCTGCTGGAGAATCGCCGCAGTCAGCTGCGGGAACGATTGCGCCTGTTCCTCGAAGGCGCGTACGGGATCCAGGAACCAGTGCCGGGCAGCGTCGACTCAACGCACGGCCTGTCGGAGCATTTCCAGTCGCTGGATCCCGGTCTGAGCCCGCAGCCACCGGTCGCTGCCAGCCTGAAGGATGGCTTCGAGATCCTGTTGGGGCAGGCGCTGGCGGCACAGTTCCCGGCGCACCCCGTGTTCGCGGTGTCGGCCAAGCTTGCCAACCTGCGCAAGGTGCTCCCGGACCTCCTGCGTGCGGCTCAGGCCCCGGACGGGCGCACGCTGGTCGACCGGCCTCTGAGGGACCTCGTGCGCGACATCGCGCAGCCCCTCGAGCTGGGCACGATGGCCGAGACGCACTTCGTGCTCGGGCAGTACTGGTCGCAGCACTTCAACAGGAAGCGTGCGCAGGATGGCGGCCCGGTCACGGTGCGGAGGCTGCGGGCGTGGATCGACGAGCCGAAGCCGCGCGGCCTTCCCGAGGAGGTCGGCAATCTCGTGATCCTCCTGTGGGCGGAGCAGCAACAGCTCGCGTTCACCCTTCACGGCGGACCAGTGACGGTCACGCTTGACGACATGCGCGACGAGCTGGAGCTCAAGGCGCAGAAGCTGCCGTCACACGAGGTGTGGCAGGTGGCGGTTCGTCGAGCCCAGGAAGTCTTCGGCCTGCCGGCGTCGCCGCTCCTCAATGCCGCGAACGTCGCACAGCTTGTCAGTGGCCTGCGTGAGAACGCACAAGCGCAGCGCCGGGACGCGCATGCGCTCGTCGAGCGCCTGAGTCCCGTGCTGCGTGACTTTGGTCATGAGCTGGCGGGGACCAGGCGAGGTCGTACGGCCGTCGCCGTGCAGACGCTCCTCGAGAGGATCGCGACGGCCGAGCCGGAGATGGCCATCGACGTGCTCGCGGCGACGCCAGGCGAGACGTCGGACGCGGCGATGGGACGGAGCGTCAGTCAGTCGTCCGCGCTGGTCGCCGCGTTTACGTCCACCGCGTGGGATCTCTTCGAAGCGGTAGACCGCTTGGTCGACGAACGTCAGGTCGCGGGCAGGGCTCTGCGCCAGCGCGTGGCCGAGGCACTTGAAGCGGACGAGCTGGCGGTGCCGCTGGCGCCGACGTTGCGGGCGGCACAGGGCGATGCCGTGCGCCTTCTGGCCCCGCCGCCGCCCCCGCCGAGACCAACCGGGGCGGGCGGCCCGGCCGCGACGCGGTGGCGGGAGATCAAGGCCTCCAGTGAACTGCCGTCGGCGAGCGCCGTCGACACGCTGCGCAGTTATCTCGACTCGCTCGACGAGGCGCGACGCACGCGCGTGCGCGTCTCGTGGCGCGTCGAGGACAAGGACTAGCGCGTGCCATCGCCTACCCTTGCCCAGGTGCGCGAGCAGGCCGTGACCGTGCTCCAGCGTGTCAGGGACGCGCGCGTCATCGGCATCCGGGCCGACACATGGTCGGGGCCTGACGTGCTGGCGGTGGACAGCCTGCCGTTCCGCATTGCTTTCTGTGAATCGCCGCTTCACGTGCGCGAAGAGCTGTTGGCGCTGGCAGACGATGCGGGACTCATCGTCTTGACGCCGGCATCCGAGGAAGCGCTCGGCAGCGACGTCATGGTGCGACTGGCCAAACGACAGATCTTCGACATCGACACCTGGCGCATTGCCCTCGATCTGTTCAAGGCGCGGGTGGTCGATCCGCGCGTCCAACGAGCGCGATGGTTGGCAGACGCGCTGGTCGAGAGTGCCCCGCCGGGAGGCTACGCCGCCGTGCCCGCCGGGATTCTGGACGCCGACACGGTCTGGGAGGCCCTGCTTCGCCACCGCATCGGGCTGCCGGATGGCCGACCCGACGTCGTGGCCGTGCTGCGGTGGGCCGAGACCGCTGCGCAAGTCTCCCGGTACACAGACCTGCCGACGGAGTTTCGCCATGCCGTCCGGGCTCGCGTCCGTGAGACCGCCGGCGTCGTCGGCGAGACGATGCTCGACGCGTTGGAGAGGACGCCTGCCGTCGATCTCGTGTCGCTCGGGCTGGCGTGCCGCGTGCTCTTTCACCCGGAGGCGGGCGGACAACTGCGTGATGCCGCCATCCGCTTCGAGCAGTATCACGGGCACCACCCACTTCCGGCCGAGGTGGGCGTGCAATGGGCCGAGGCAGCCGAGCGCGTCGTCGCCGAACGTGAGTCCGCGGACGGGTGGCCGGCAGTTCGTGCGAGGGCCGAGAAGGCGGACCGTCTCCTGACCGATCTTGGCGCTGGCCTATCCCTGCACCTTGGTCGCTGGTCGCCTGGCGGATTCGAACAGCGGCTGGGGAAGGTCGCCGCCGCCATCGGTGCTGCCCTTAGACAAACCTCGAGCGCCCAGGCGGTGGAGGTCGCGGCAGCATCCGTCCTCGAGCACCGACTCGCACGCATCAACCCTGTGCGTCAGCGCCGCGTGGAAATGGCCCGGCGGCTGGTGAACTGGCTGCAGACACCCGTCGTGCTGACGGCCTCGCTCGTCGACGCCGTACAGGCCTACAACCGGCACGGAGCCTTCGTCGATCTTGCGCGGCTGGCGTTGCTCGGCGGCGAGCAGCCGATGGAACTCGGGAACGCCTACCGGGACTTGCTCACACGCGTCCGCGAGCGCCGCGAGCACGAGAACGAGGTTTTCGGGCGACTGGTGGCGTCCGGGGCCGCGCAGCCGCCCGAGGGCGTTGGTTCCCCCGTGCCCGTGGAGCGAGTAGTAAGTGACGCTGTCGCCCCGCTCGCCCGCGCGCTGCCGGTGTTCATGCTGGTGATGGATGGCCTGAGTCGGGCCGTGTATCAGGATTTGCTCCAGAGCCTGGCCGACACAGGGTGGCGATGCTGGGAACCATCAGCAGAGGCTGCGGAAGCACGGCGCTGGGCCGCGTTCGCGGCTCTTCCAAGCATCACCGAGATCTCGCGCACCAGCCTGTTCTCGTGTCGGCTCGACTCGTGTGACGCGTCGACCGAGTCGCGCGAGTTCGCTACGCATCCGGCCCTGCAATCGGTATCTCGATCGCGCAAGCCGCCGGTGCTGTTCCACAAGGGCACGTTACTCGGCGCGTCAGGCCGCGGGTTGTCCGAGGACGTGCGTAGTGCCTTGCTCGATGGCGACCAGCGCGTCGTCGCCGCCGTCGTGAACGTGGTGGACGACTTGTTGTTCAAGGGCGACCAGATTCAACCGCGCTGGGACCTCGACGCGGCGCCGGTCGTGAAGGAGCTCCTCGAAGCTGCTCGCGCGGCCGGGCGAGCTGTCGTGCTGACGAGTGATCATGGCCACCTGCTCGACGACGACACCGCGTTCCAGGGAAGGGAAGCCGGCGAACGATGGCGCGAGGACACGGGCGAGGTCGGGGAAGGCGAGGTGCGCGTCGAAGGCCGACGGGTGCTGGCGCAGGGACGCACATCGCTCATCGTGCCCTGGAGCGAACGCACCAGGTATTCGGGTAAGAGGAACGGATACCACGGAGGCGTCACCCCGCAGGAGATGGTCTTGCCGCTCGCGGTGCTGACGTGGGCCGGCAACGAATTGGACGGGTTCCGAGAAGTCGCCAACGTGTACCCCGCGTGGTGGTTCGACGCGGCCGCGCCGCCCGTTGTCGCGACGGCCGGCCCGATTCGTACGACGGCGCCCGTCAAATCTGCGAAGCCGGCCCCGCCGATGTTCGACCTGCTCGAGGCAGTGAAACCGGCTGAGGCGCCGTCATGGCTCGACCGGCTCTTCATGTCACCGGTTCTGGTCGAGCAGAAAGCGTTGTCGGAGGGCCGCGGGATCCCATCAGACGACGAAGTCCGTCGGCTGTTGCTGTGTGTCTCTGAGCGTGGCGGCCGGATGACGCGTGTGGCCTTGGCACAGCGGATGGGTGTGCCTCCGTTCCGCCTCGCCGGACTCGTGGCGGCCACGCGCCGACTGCTGAACGTCGACGGCCTTCAGGTGCTGGACGTCGATGAGGGGTCCGACACCGTGATCCTCAATCGGCTCTTGCTCGAGCAGCAGTTCGGGGGCGACGGCCAGTGACACTGAGTCGGGAGCGGCGGGAGCAGATCATTGCGGCGCTCAGGCGAGGGACCGTCCCCGATACGGGCCTCGACGTGCTGGCGGTCGGTCTCGCGCCATTCGAGGCCGCTCTGGACGCCGAACTCTCAGCGGTTGCGCGGGGCACGGGCGGTTTCAAGGCCGTGCGCGGCGAGTACGGCAGTGGCAAGACGTTTTTCGCGCGGTGGCTGCAGGAGCGGGCGAAGAAGCGCGGGTTTGCGACGGCGGAAGTGCAGATCTCGGAGACCGAGACACCGCTCCATCGCCTCGAGACGGTCTATCGGCGACTGAACGAGCGACTGTCCACGCCGGAGACGCCACAGGGCGCGCTGCGTTCCATCGTGGACGGGTGGTTCTATACGCTCGAGCAGGACGTGATGGCGGGTGGTCCTGGTGGCGGCGACTCCGAGGTTGCGGCGCGCACAGAAGCGCTCATGGAGAAGCGGCTCGAGAGTGTGACGCGCACGACACCGGCGCTGGCGGCCGCCCTGCGTGGTTACCATCGCGCCTTGCAGGCAGGCGACGCGCTGACTGCAGATGGGCTCATTGCCTGGATCTCCGGACAGCCTAATGTGGCGGCGTCCTCCAAACGTGCGGCCGGCCTCAAGGGCGACATCGACCATTTCGGGGCGCTCAGCTTTCTGCAGGGCCTGCTGGTGATCCTGCGAGATTCAGGCTACAAAGGGCTCCTGCTGGTGCTCGACGAGGTCGAGACGCTGCAGCGGGTGCGCGGGGATGTTCGCGAGAAGAGCCTGAACGCGCTGCGTCAGCTCCTTGATGAAGTCGATGGCGGCCGGTTTCCTGGCCTGTATCTTGTCATCACCGGCACGTCACCGTTCTTCGATGGGCCGCAGGGCGTGCAACGACTGCCCCCGCTCGCGCAGCGACTGCACGTGGACTTCGCAACGGATGCCAGGTTCGATAACCCCCGCGCCGTCCAGATCCGCCTGCCCGCGTTCAATGCGGAGCGTCTCCGGGAAGTGGGCGCCAGGGTGAGAGACCTCTTCGCCGAAGGGGCAGGATCCGAAGCGAGTCTTCGCACCGCGGTCGATGACCGCTACGTCGCCGACCTCGCGGACGCTGTCGCGGGCAGGTTCGGCGGCAAGGTGGGCATCGTGCCGAGGGTGTTCCTGAAGAAGCTCGTGGCAGACGTCCTCGACCGCGTCGATCAGTTTCCCGACTTCGACCCGCGAACCCACTACTCGCTGACGGTGGCCGACACCGAGCTGACCCCGGTCGAGCGAGCCGCGCGGGGCGGCACCAGCATCGACGACATCGAGCTCGAGGGCGTGTGAGCGGGTTCGACCTGCTGCACCCCCTCGTGCAGCATCACATCATCAACAGCCTCGGTTGGGCGTCCCTTCGACCGTTCCAGCAGGACGCCATCGCACCGCTCGTCGCGGGGCAGCATGCCTTGCTACTTGCGCCAACGGCCGGCGGGAAGACGGAGGCGGCGATGTTCCCGCTGTTCTCGCGCATGCTCGCGGAGGATTGGCAGGGCTTGTCGGTCCTCTACGTGTGCCCGCTTCGTGCCCTCTTGAACAACCTGCATCCACGGCTCGAGCATTACGGCAGGCTGTTTGGTCGCCGGGTCGAGTTGTGGCACGGGGACGTCGGCGACTCGTCCCGCCGCCGCATCGTCACAGACCCGCCGGACGTACTACTGACGACGCCCGAATCGCTCGAAGTGATGCTCATCACGCGACGCGAGCATCACGATCGGCTGTTCTCCGGCTTGCGCGCCGTCGTCGTGGACGAGATTCACGCCTTCGCTGGCGACGACCGTGGCTGGCACCTGCTGTCGGTGCTGGAGCGGCTGGTGTTTCGTGCTGGCCGCCCGCTGCAGCGCGTCGGTCTCTCTGCCACGGTTGGCAATCCGGAGGCATTGTTGGATTGGCTTGCGGGCACGGCTCCAGGTCCGAGGACGGTACTTGCCCCCAAGGGTGGCGCTGCCGGACCCGTCGAACTCGAGATTGACGCCGTCAAGACGCTCAGCAATGCCGCCAGGGTGATCGCCGGCCTGCACCGGGGCGAGAAGCGGCTCGTCTTCTGCGACAGCCGGTCGAAGGTCGAGGACCTGGCGTCACAGCTCCGCGCCCTGGAGGTGCAGACGTTCGTCTCGCACAGCTCGCTCAGTCTCGACGAGCGCCGTCGCGCGGAGGAGGCGTTTGCCTCCGGCCACGACTGCGTCATCGTTGCCACGAGTACGCTCGAACTCGGCGTGGACGTCGGCGATCTGGACCGGGTCATCCAGATCGACGCGCCTGTGGCCGTGGCCAGCTTCCTGCAGCGCCTCGGCAGGACGGGGCGTCGCGCCGGTACCACGCGCAACTACCTGTTTCTGACGACCACGCCGGAGAGCTTGATGCAGGCCGCCGCGCTGGTGCGTCTCTGGGGAACTGGGCACGTCGAGCAGGTGCGGCCGCCGGCGGCTCCGTTCCACATCCTGGCGCAGCAGATCATGGCGCTGTCGCTTCAGTACGGCGGGATCGGACACGACGACTGGCGCCATGAACTCCAGGGATGGCCGGCGCTTCGCGAGATGAGCGAAACGGACCTGGCCTCCACCATCGGTCACATGCTGGCTACTGGCATCCTCAGCGACCAGCAGGGCATCCTGTGGCTCGGTGAGAAGGGCGAGGCCGAGTACGGCTTCCGCCACTTCATGGATCTGTTCACGGCGTTCATCAGCGAGCCTCTCATTGCCGTCCGCCATGGCGACCGGCACATCGGGAGTGTCCATCACACGACATTCGCGCGGTGGCCCGACAACGACGTGAACCTCGTTCTCGGAGGGCACAGCTGGCGGGTCTCGCACGTTGACTGGAAACAGCGCCTCGCGCAGGTGTCGCCTTCAGGCGACGAAGGGCGCTCGCGCTGGGCCGGCAGCGGGCAGCCGATCCGCTATGAACTGTGCCAGGCCATGCGGGAGGTGCTGCTCGGCGCAGAGCTCCCGGCAAGACTGACCACCCGGGCGGCCCAAGCGCTGGCCGAACTGCGAGCAGAGTTCACCTGGCTCGATGGAACGTCAACAGCGGTCACGCGGAACAAGAACGCAGTCCAGTGGTGGACGTTTGGGGGACTCTATGCGAACGTCGCAACCGCTGCGAAGCTGAAGGCAGACCTTGGCTATGCCGTGGCGCCGAACAACCTCGCGATCAAGATCGCCGGCGAGCCCTCGGACAGCGCCATCATGAACGCGATTCACGCTATCCGCGCCACGGATGCGGAGACTCTTGTGCCGGACGTGGCGAAGAAGGCGCTGGAGGGGCTCAAGTTCAGCGCGTGCCTTCCGGCCGACCTCGCGACGCGCGTCCTGCAGCAACGCATGGCGGATGTTGACGGCGTGAAACGCATACTGGCCGAACCCGTGACGTTAGTCGGTGTTCAGTGAAATGCAACTACCTTGGTGAAGGAGTCGGCGGAGGTGTGAGATGAACACGGCATCAGCTGGAGGACAGGTGGGAACGTCGATAGACACGGCCTTTGACTTCCGGAGTGACACGCCGCCGGGGAAACGGCGGGATCCCGACAAGGACAGCCCTACCTTGCGCCGGTATCACAAGGCCCTGTGGAGCAAGCCGCTTCCTGGTGGCCAATTGTTCAATCTGAGTGACGAGGTTCGTGACCACTACCTGCATCACCGCTCCGAACTCGGTGAGTTCTCGCTGACCAGCGACTCGGCGATGCAGACGTTCACCCGGTTAGGATTCGCTGCGGAGCATCCAGAACTCTGCAGCCAGGCGATGAACGAGGAGTTCTTCTCTCTTGCCTACACCATCGGCGCGATGATCGTGTTCCCGGGAGAGAAGCGCGATCGCAAGCGCACGATCAATCAGGCCCGAGGCTGTCTGAGGAACATCGCAGACCGCATGGACCTGACGCTTGAATGCATTCGTCGGCACTACGCGGGCGACGGCAGCCCGCTGGCCGGGACGCTTGCGCGGTACGGCGACTTCTTCGCGCTGTTCGAGAACTTCGACGGATACGTGAACTTCTTCCTGCTGCAGGACTTGCTTGCACAGGGCGAATCTTCTGTGGCCTTCTTCATGCCGTTTGACGACTTCAGGACGCCCGCCGCGCCAAAGGACTTCGGCACGTACAGCGCGTTTCGACAGCGAAGTATGGACTTCATCCATGCACGCAACACGCGAATCGCCAAGTATGCAGACACATTGACCTGACGTGCGCGTGTGGCACCGGGTGCCCTTGTGGAGTACGTGTGGGCCTCGCTCGTCACCGCAGCGTCTACGGGTCGCGTGGCCGGAGCAGTGTAGCTGGCCCGCCGGGAGCCCACGGGCTGCGCCCAACCTCGATTACCGGCTTGTCGCGAAGCCGCTGGACCCAGGCTAGCGCTCCAGGCCCCCAGTCGATCACGAGGCGACCTTCCAACGGCGCGAGGTCATCGAGCTTCACGAGGTGATAGAAGAACCCGCTCTCAGCCGGCCAATCGGATGGGCACCCAGCCGGAAGCGTGATCGATGTTGCCGCCACTTCTCCATGAACCGCGTAGAGACCAATCAGGCGCGCCAGGCTGCGGTCTTCCCCGAGGAACGCGAGTATGTATTGGCAACGCCTGAACCTCGGCTTGCTCTGATACGCCTGATAGTAGTGGAACAGTCCCCTGCTCATCAGCCCGGGGACATCGTACCGATGGTCCCGGTGACGGACGATCACGGTCTCTTTGGGAGACAGCGAACAGTGATGTTGCTCAAGGACCTCGAACAAGGTTGGCACGGCTTGCTCCGGCTGTGCGGCTCGGCGGATCAGGCAACGCCGCCAAGGTCCGTTGAACCGACGTATTGATCCCGCGGCCTTCGCCCGCTGGCCGAACCGCTGGAGACTCTCCACACGCGCAATGTTGCGCGAGCATTTTCGCACATTGGTCGGGTGCAGAGACGACGAAGACTTCCACGGCAGGCGCCTTCACGGACTCGCGGTCGCAGGCAACGCAAGCAGAGGTACCGGTATCAGATTTGGCGCGGTAGGGCGTCTCCCTCGGAGCCGCTGTGGACGGCGACGAGGTGAGAGTCACGGGCGTCGCACGCTGGCATGAGTGGCCGCACAATCTCGACAATGGACTGCGACATCATTGGCGACATTCACGGGCACTGCGACAAGCTCGATGCTCTCCTTGGCGTGATGGGCTACCGCCGGACGGCGGGCACATGGTGGCACCCAGAGCGGACGGCCATCTTCGTCGGCGACTGCGCTGCCCGGGCCGTGATGGGCAACCAAGAGCTGAATGCCATTGCCTGGCACACACGTGACCCTAGGCAACCGGACGAGTAGCTCCGTCCCCACTACAGCCCGAAGTGGGGCGCCAAGAACCGGGAGCAACACGCGGAGTTCCTGGCCGAGGTCGAAGACTATCCCGCGTGGCACGCCGAGATCATCGACTGGTTCCTCACCTTGCCCCTGTGGCTCGACCGACCGGGACTGCCGGTGGTGCACGCCTGCTGGCATGCGCCGTTCATGGCGTGGCTGGCCCCGCACCTCCACGAGGGCCGGTACCTCAGGCGCGAGCTCATGACCGCCGTGACCGCCGAGCCGAAGAATGAGGCAGAGAAGGACGACGCCACGCCGAGTGTGTTCAAGGCTGTGGAATGCCTGACCAAAGGGATCGAGGTGCCGCTCCCGCACGGCTACTGGTTCAGAGACAAGGACGGGCAAACCGCCGACAACTTGATCTGGGTGGACTGAGATGAGTGATATCGAGTGGCCCGGCCTGACGCCCCCAGCTCCGTTCCCCGCGGACGCTGCGGCTCCCGCACCTCGAGCGGCTGCCGCCGCTGTCCGAGGGCACTCCCTCCGGCAAGCATCACGTGCGGCTGGCGGTGCCTTCCTGGCATCGCGCCTTGACGCGATCGCGGATGCGGCCCATCAGGCGCCTCATCCTCCGCTCGTCCTCCGCACCGCAGTGGCCGCTGAAGCGCTCCGCTCGGTAGATGAGGAAGAGGGCCGCTCGCAAGTCCGCCAGCGTGCACGTCTTGGCGCCCTCGGCGATGCGGTACGCGTCGTCCAGGGAGTCGCACTGCTCGAAGTTCCCAAACGTCGCGGCGAATCGCTCGAGCTCCTGCAGCGGTGCGTCCTCACGAGGAAGCTTGCCGAGAATCAACGCGTCGTTTGGGACCTGGGTCACGGAACTCATTCCCGTTTCTGGCCGGGCGCGTTCGCCGTGCCGCGCCTCGCTGCAATCATTACGCAGCTGTCAGGCCTTTCGCCACTGCCGTTCCTGCGGGGACCAATCACGACACGAACCACGAAGCGGCCGGTGGCCAGAGGAGTCAGGAACCTCAGGCCCACCAGCTCGGTGCACCAGCGATTGTCGCGCGATGCTGTCTTGTCTCGACGACCACGCCCGCACTCGTCGACGACACTCGCCGTAGCGGATCCTTGGTCCGGACGGCCCCAACCCGCTTGCCGCTCGGCGTGAACCACGTCATTGCCTTTGGTTCCAGCAAGGCGAAGCCCGTATCGCCTACGACTATGTCAGTCGCACCGGCGACGTCGACCAGGGCCTCCAGTCGGTCGCCCGACAAAACGTACAGTCGCGTATCCGTGACGATGTACACGTGCGATGACGCATCGACCACGTGCCGAGGCACCGCGCCGATATCGTAGACGCGCTCGGGCGTTCCTCCGGGCGAGATGACGACTACTTTGCCCGAGTATCCCGCCACGAACGCGCCACCATCGTTGCCCAGGTTTGAGGCATAGATCCAGTCGGCCGCCTGGCTCTCGCCCACCACCATGCTCATTGTGAGGGTCACGTCAAGGGGACCGCCGTGATCGTCCGGGAGAGAGACGCGGGTTGCCGACAGCACCTGTTCGTAGGTGATGTGCTCGGCGTCGTCGGCTCCGAGTGACGCCAGGTCGGTTCCGGTGAGGAGCTGCATGGCCCCATGGAGCTCCCGGAAACGTGCCGTGGCAGTGGGATCGTGAGGGTTCCGATCGGGATGCCACCGCATAGCCAGCGCGCGGTATTGCCGCACGATGGCGTCGGGGGTGACAGGCAGCTCCAGTTCCATGAGCGAGAGGGCGGCCTCGACCTCGACGCTCGTGCCGGTGCGCTCTGAGCGCGCCGCGACTCGCCGACTCCAGCCTTCCTTGGTTGGCAGCCGGAGGCCCCAGATCACAGCCCCGGTCGCTGTATCCAGGCACCATGCCTCGTCGACAATCGTGATGAGGTACTTGCGCCGGTCCGCAGAGAGCGCGACGCTTCGGGTGTGGTTTTTAAGCTCGCGGGGTTCAATGCCAAGGCGTCTCGCCTGCGCCTGATACTCCGGCTGGTCAAGCAGGCGCTCCTCCAAGAACTGGTTGAGCGTGGGGGTATAACCGTGAAGAATCCCTTCTCTAGAGAGGAACAGAATGCCTGACCCGTCGCCGTTCACGTCGGCACGGTAGACGTCATGAGCGAGCCCGCCCGTACTGACCTCTGCGCCTTCAGCATCCGTCACGCGAAGCACCGATGCGGCATGCTCGAAGCCGTCCCGCTTTCCTTTCGGGTCCAGCCAGTACGTGTAGCGGCTTGTGGGGAAGACTTCCTTGAAGGCGAGGTTGGGCCGGTCAGCAGGCGCCAGCTTCTCTTGCGCAGCTACCGTCCAGCCCTCGCCCTCGACGATGAAAGTCGGCTGGGTCTTGGCAGGCTTCCCCGACTGCGCCTGGTCTGCACGCTCGGACCAGCGTGCCGGCGCCATGGGCAACCGCATGACAGGAAGTGTTGAGAAGTCGAGCAGTCGTGCCTTGGCTGCGGCGCGTGGGGTGCGGGAAATCGGTGAATGCCGCTGTTGAGGAACCAACACAGTCTGCGGTGGCGACGTAGTGGGCGGGTGGGGCGCGGCACCAGCGGTCGTCACATCCTGGATGACGTAACCCGCAGGGTAGAGCCGGTACGTCGAGTTGCTCTTGACACGGTAGATGCGGCGACCCTTCTCGAGTCGCGCCGCCAGCTTCGAGATTCTAGTGCGATGCTCTCCCGGGAGTGCGGCTTGGACCGCTGAGAGCAGTACACCGGGATTCTCGCGAGTTGCAGCCATGAGGGGTGGCACGAGCTGCACGTCCATTTCTGCCTGCTCCACCTCCGGCATCCAGTCTCGAAGATCCTTCTCGGATTCGAGCACCGCACGCAGTTCGCGAATGCCGTCGTGATCCTCCATGACGGCCATCAGCCTGGACGCGGTGTGAACGGCGTGCGAGCTGGCGAGGTCGAACGAGCCCCACTCACGTTTGCAGTGGCGCACGAAAGCTGGCAGGAGCGGGTAGGTCTCGCGAGCCGCCCGGATGGCTCGCGGGTAGTCAGCGTCCGCTTTGCCGCGTTCGATCTCCGCCGAGAGCTCGAAGTAACGGTCACTCGCGCTGCGTCGGCCGGCCGGTGCAGCGGCACTCTTTTGCGGGGACGGTCGGTTCGTAGGTGAAAGAGGAGGGAGCTGTGGCGTAGGCGCGGACGTTACCGGGAGTGGTACTGCTGCGGGGTCGTTC
This sequence comes from Luteitalea sp., assembly GCF_022842525.1. Lineage (NCBI taxonomy): Bacteria > Pseudomonadati > Acidobacteriota > Vicinamibacteria > Vicinamibacterales > Vicinamibacteraceae > Luteitalea > Luteitalea sp. The sequence continues at coordinate 17,049 of NZ_JALHPM010000003.1, read as the reverse complement.
CCAAATCCGAATAGTTGCTTGAAGAAGCGCAGCATCGCAATAGGGTCTCAGTCTACGGCGGTCGGAGCGTCCTCGGTCCTGGAGGCGCATCACCACCGCATCAATCGCATCTCATCCCACTGCCCGCAGTGCGGGCCGGTACGCTTCGAGCGGCCCAGCATATGTGCCGTACACTCGCCCGGCTCCAGGCGGAGATTTTAGTGCGGTTGCTGCCTGTCAGGCGCGAAAGGCATTGCGGACCAGGTCCAGCGGGCGCGCACCGTCGAGTGCCAAGATGGGCGTTCCCGCGAAGAAGTCCATCAACTCCTCGAGCGTCTCCGGCGCCTCGCCGCGCCTGGATGTCGCGCGCCATGAACGCGTAGTCGTTCATCGTCCCGAGCACGCTCCGGTTGTGGGTCCTGGTGAAGACCACGTCGGCCATGTACTGCCGCTCCTGGTCGATCAGTGCCGCAGGCACACCGAGCGCGGCGAGTCGATCGGCCACGGCGTCGGCCAGTACCGCGGGCAGTCGTCGAGTATCCCGTGCGGGAACGATCGCGGCGCGGTGCGTGCGTCCGCTGACGAACAGCAGGAGCTGCTGACGACTGAGTCGCAACGCGTTGCCATACCAGTCGCCGAGTCGCGTCGAGGACAGGCCCTGCGGGACTACTGCAGGAAGCTTCAATCGTGCGAGGAGCTTCTGCGTGCAGAGGAGAACAACCATCGGCGATGCCCACGGTACGACAGATGCCGGCTCAGCAATTGATCCGTAAGCATCTTTCTGGCCGGCCAGGCTCGACCACATCGCCCGTCAGCAGACGCCTACAGATTGAATCTCGCAACTCCATATGCCACAATAGGTTGTGGCCGTCGAGAGCGCCGGACTCGAACCGCCGACCAATTCAAGATCCAGATTCCTGCAGTAACTTTTGCGGTACCTATCGCGAAAGTGCCGACCTGATTCGAGCCCTCGCCGAAGCATTCTTCGCAAGTTCAAGTCCGCCCACCGCACCATAGTTTCCTCCAGCCGTACGGGCGCCCCACCGCCTCCCTGTCTCGATTTCGTACTGCGGCGGGGCTGTTCGGAGCGCGCATGCCTCGCGTTGTCGTGACTCTTGTCGACGCGGAGATCGATCGAGCCAAGCGTCACCTGGCAGCACATCAGTGGCGATGTGTTTGTGCTTACCGAAACGCTTCGCGCACGAAATCGACGGGGCGCGCACCGTCGAGTGCCAGGATGGGCGTCCCCGCGAAGAAGTCCATCAACTCCTCGAGCGTCTCCGGCACCTCGCCCCGCGCATGGATGTCTCTCGCCATGAACGCGTAGTCGTTCATCGTTCCGACCACGCTCCGGTTGTCGGTCCGGGCGAAGACCACGTCGGCCATGTGCTGCTGCTCCTGTTCGATGAGTGTCGCCGGCACACCAAGCGCGGCCAGTCGGTCGGCCACGGCGTCGGCCAGCACCGTGGGCAGTTGTCGCGTATCCCGAGCGGGAACAAACACGGCAAGGCGGGTCCGTCCGCTGACGAACAGCAGGAGCTGCTGGCGACCGAGTCGCAACTCGTTGCCATACCAGTCGCCGAGTCGCGTCGAGGACAGGCCCTGCGGGACCACGGCAGCACGCTTCAATCGTGCGAGGAGCTTCTGCGTGCAGCGGAGGACAACCATCGGCGGTGCCTACGGTACGACAGGAACGCGACAACAACCCAGCGGTGTCATCATTTTCGTCCTCATCACTTGATCAGGAGAGTCGCTCGATGGCACGCCGCCCGCGCACTTGGATCACCGACATGAGGCACTACCTCAACGAGGGCATGCTGGCCGACATGCCCACGCCAGCCATGGACCTCGCGCTGTACCAGGGCGCCATCGTCGCGTGGGTGAGCAGTCACGCCGCCTCGCCGTCACCCGAGACGAACGTGCGCTGCCGCGTGCGGACGCGTGCGTACGGCCGCTGTGTCGGCGACATCCAGGCCGGCATCGCGCCTGACGATGCCGTCGAGTGGTTCTGCTTCCTGTGTCACGAGTCGGGTCGCATCAGTGGATGGCGGCAGACGCCATGGGATCGTTCGGCGAGGAAGCGGTGACACGGGGTTCATGCAGCCACTTCGTCGGATCGCCGTCCTGATCCTCTGCGCACCCACGAACCGCCTCGCTGACCTGGTGAGCGTGATGCCGCGAGATCGAACTCCGAGACGGTCTCGAGGATGCAGGTCCGTTACTTCGTGTCGTAGGGCAGGCAGACCACGGCCACCAGGTCGTAGCCGCCTTCCGCGTCGAGCCTCTCCGCGTACGCCCTGGCCGCCTCGCGGCTGGGCGGGTCAGGGATGTGGAGATGGGTGCGGGAGTCGGACTCGCCAGCGAAGCGGTATTCCACCCCCCACTCGGGTGGCGGGGTATCCAGCGCAGCCGGCTCAGCCGGTGTAAAGGGCTTGCGTCTGAGCGGCTCCGCGCTGTCCATCCTGGCCGACGTGTTGTCGTGCGGGCGGTCCGTCTTCATGGGTCGAGCCTCATCGTGCGAATGCGGTCCTCGAACACCTCGCCGATGTCTGGCGCGCTGGCTTCCGCCCCCTCCGTCGCCTGGGCCTGTACCGCGGTCCGCAGCGCATTGAGCCCGAGGCCGGCCTCACGCAGCAGGACGCTGGCGGTGGAGTGTTCGTCGCGCACCAACCCGAGCAGGAGGTGGCCCGTCGTGATTTCCTTGCACGACATGGCGTCGGCCTCGGCCACCGCGACGTCGAGCGCCTTGGTTACCGCTGGGGCGAACCGCACCTCGACGCTGGTCGGTATCGACGTCGTCGCTCCCGACAGTACGCGCGTCCTGACGCTGTCGGCGTTCACCCCGGCCGCCTGTGTGAGGCGTGCCGCGATGCCACCCCGTGCCTGCAGCAGGCCGAGGAGCAGGTGTTCAGTCTCGATGGCGGCGCTGCCTGATTCGCTGACCTCGAGCCTGGCCCCGAACAGTGCGAGCTTCGCGGCTTCGCTGTATCGCTCGAACACGACCGCCTCCAGTAATGGTGAGCTGTTGTGACGTTCCTGGTCCCTAGAATCCCAGCTTCACGCCGACCCGGCCGGCCGTCCCGCTCCTCAACCCTTTGGTGGCCGTCGCCGGCAGGGGCATCAGCCCGTCGTCTGCCACGCCGCTCTGAAACGAGCGGTACGCATCTCCGAAGATCGTCAGGTCGGTGCCGCCGACGGACCAGTGCTTCTCGACGCCGAGGCGAGCGTCCCACGTCAGCGTGCGCGACGGGTCGAACAGCGTGGACCACATCCCGGTGCGTGGAGACGGCGTCCCCGTGATGTCGGACAGCAGCGTGGCCGGGCCGCTCCGGCGACGTGCCGACACCGCGCCCGTGAGCAGGGTGCCCCAGGGCCCGGGGCGCTCGACCGTGACACCGGCGGACCACTGATCAGGCCGCGCGGTCGGCGACAGCGGGTCGCGCCCGGACGACCACGAGCCGACGCCGGTCGTACGCGTGCGGGGTGTCCGGAGTCGGCCCGCCTCGTCGTGGGAGAGATCGATCTGCAGGCGGCCGCGCGCCGTTCCGGCGCCGTGCGTGAGTCCGGCCGGCAGAATGACGGACAGGCGTTGGTCGCGTGCCGCAGGCACCTCCACCGTGACGCCAGCGCTCGCGTCTTCCGGCGCCTGCGCCACCAGAATGCACGCAGCCGCCGGCACTCCACCGAAGGCGAAGGTGCCGTCGACATCAGCGGTCTGCTCGACGCGCCAGTTGCCGCACTGCAGGTCGACGCGTGCACCCTCCGCCACGCGACCGTCATGTCGCAGCACGATGCCGTGCACGCGTTCGTTGGCGGGGAAGTCGGGTTGGCTCAGCAGTACTGCCGCGGCGACGAGCACGCGCATGGCCGGCCCCCCATGGCGCCTTCAGACGTCGCCGCGCCGGGAACGGTCGGGAGCCACGCGCCGCCAGTGCCGTTCAGTACGCCTGTGGATGCCGCACGAACCGCCACAGCACCTTGCAGGCCACGGTGAGGCTGCGGGCCTGAGCCGCGACATGTGCGCGGATCGCCTCGAGTGCCAGGTCGTCGAACACGCGCCCGTCGAAGACCACGGCGGCAATCGCGGTGGTGTGGCGGATGTCCTGCAGCGGGTCGGCCCGCAGCAGGACGAGGTCACCCTCGTGGCCCACCGCGATGCGTCCGGCCTCGTGGTCCCGCCCGTAGTACGCCGCCCCGTGCAGCGTGGCGGCACGCAGGACCTCGGCCGTCGACAGGCCTGCCGCGACGAGTTGCTCGAGTTCCAGGTGCAGCGCCGCACCGCCCACCAGCGTGTCGGTGCCCGCCAGCACCTTCACCCCGAGTCGATGCGCCTGGCCCGTCAACTCCAGCCCCTTGGTGTGGAAGTCGCGATGGGCGCGTCGCCCTGCGGGTGTCGGATCGGCGGCGACCAGCGCATCGAGGTCCTCGAACCACTGCAGGCGCAGCAGCGGGTGCATGTAGCGCAGCGTCGGATGCCGCCGCACGTCGTCGTGCTCCGCGTAGCCGTCGACCCACCGGGTGAGGTGCGTGGGTACGTACCACGTGCCCGCCTCGCGCATCGCCTCGAGCAGGGCCCGAGCCTTCGCAGGGTCGTGCCGGTCGACCATCCGCCGCCGGTCCTCATGCCATGCGGGCGTGCCAGCGGAGGCACGCAGCGCATCGGCGCCGTCGAACGTCTCGTGCAGCAGCAGGCGGGCGTGCTCGATGGACTTCTGGTGGCGCACCGCTTCGAAGCCGTCCACGGCGTGCGGTCGATGGCCCACGACAGGACGGCCGACGCGCCTGGCCTCGTCCACGAGCGCGCGATAGGCATCGGCAGGCAGACCGTCATACACCTTGATCTCGTCCACCGTCGGGGCGAACGCGCGAACGAACGCACGTGCGGCCTCTGGCGTGCTGGCGTCGAGGTACCACGCGGCCTCCCTGACCCGCCGGCGCGTGGCTGGTCCGTGCGCCATGAAGCTCGCAGACGACACGATGCGCGGCGCCACGCGGACGCCGGCCAGCGCCTCCCGCGTCCACGCGCGCTTCTGATCCGCGCAGGCGATGAAGGGGTCGTGCTCGGCGGGGCACCCCATCATGTCGCGGACGTGGGTCACGCCGAAGGCGACGTGCAGCGGCAGGTCCAGCAGGTCGGCGAAGGCGTAGACATGCGTGTGCATGTCCCACAGCGCGGGCATCGCAAAGTAGCCATGCCCGTCGATGACCTGCGATCCGCCCACGTCATCACCGGGGACCGTCGCATGGACGGCGACGATGCGCCCGTGCTCGATGACGACCGTACGACCCGGCACGAGCGCGCCATCCTCGACGTCGACGATGGTGACGCCGCGCACGATGAGTCGTTGCTGCTGCGGCGGCGGGACGAGCGACGGCTCAGGCCACAGGACGCCGAGCGCGAAGGCCCCGATCGCGCCGACGATCCCGAGGCCCGTCAGCATGGCGAGCCGTCGCCAGCCGCGCGTGTGTCGCAGGAATGCCGGGAACGGGAACGCGGGCACGTGTGTCGATACGGCACGCGCAGCGCTGCGGTTCGCACCGCCTGATGCCGCCGCCGGACACGGGGGCGCTGTAGTAGGCTCGCCCTGCCCATGACCGTCGGACCCGGCTCACGTTGTCCTCGCCGTCGCATCGTGGGGCTGGGGCACATCCTGTGGGCCCTCGCGGCCGTCGTCCCCGCGCTGGCCGTGGCGGCACCCGCCGCGCCCCGCGACAACGGCTGGGTCGTCGACCGCTGGGACGTCGAGCACGGCCTGCCCATCAACGGCGTCAGCGACCTGCTGCAGACCGACGACGGCTACCTGTGGGTGGCCACGTGGGCCGGACTCGTCCGCTTCGATGGCGTCAGGTTCACGCCCGTCCCGGGGACCCTGCCGAGCAGCCACATCCGCGCGTTGCTGGCCGATCGCGACGGCAGCGTGTGGATCGGGATGGGCGCCGGGGGGCTGGTGCGCTGGCGCAACGGCCGGGTCGACACCGTCATCGCCCCGAAGGATGTGCAGGGACACGACGTGTCGTCCCTCGCCCGCGATGCGGCCGGACGTGTCTGGGTGGGGACCGAACGGTCCATCAGCGTTGTCGACAACGGGCGCGTCACGACGCTCGATCGCTCACACGGCATGCCCGAGGACGTCAGCGGCGTCCTGGCGACGGGCGTCGACGGACGCATCTGGATCCAGTCGCCGTCGGCGACGTGCCACGCGATCGACCTGACCGTCCACTGCCGCGCACGGACCGTGGCCGGGCGCCCGACCGCCATCCTGCCCGATCGGAACGGACGCGTGTGGGTCGGCACGGCCCGCGGCCTCTTCGTGGACGACGCCACCGTGGCGTCGACGGCGCGGTGCCAGGGCCGTCCCTGCGTGCTGACAGGCGCGGTCTCGGCGCTGTTCGAGTCTCGCGACGGCACGGTGTGGGTGGGCTTCGCCAACGGCGACCTGGTGTCGATCGCGGCAGACGCGACCCGACGCTGGCAGGCGTCGGTCGACGTCCCGGCCGGACAACTCGTCGCGTTTCACGAGGACCGCGAAGGCAGTCTCTGGGTGGGCACCACCGATGGCGGCCTCACCAGGCTCAAGCGCGCGCGCGTGGCGACGTATGGCACCGCCGAGGGCCTGCCCGCGCCGGTGGTCGGGTCGATCGTCGCGGACGCGAGCGGCACCATCCACGTCGGTTCCAACTGCGGCCCGGTCTCGTCCCTGCAGGGTGACCGCTTCGTGCCCCGCTTCGTCGAGCACCTCGGCGACGCGTGCGCCTGGGTGCTCCTGCCGGCCCGCGACGGCTCTCTCTGGATTGGCACCAGAGGAAGCGGCCTGTTCCACTGGAGTACCGGGCGCATGGAGCGGTACGGCCCGGCCGAGGGTCTGTCGGACACGACGGTGCGCGGTCTCTTCGAGGATCGGGACGGCGTCATCTGGATCGGCACCGAGACGGGGGGCCTCCACCGCTTCGAAGGTGGACGGCTGTCGCGTGCCTACGGCCCGGAAGACGGGGTCGCGACCTACCTGATCGCGAGCTTCGCCCAGGATCGGGACGGCCGTGTGTGGATCGGGTCCAACGGCAACGGCCTGTCGGTCTTCGAGGGCGGCCGGTTCCGCACCCTGCCGGCGGAACGGCATCCGCCGACCCGTGACATCGCCGGCCTGCTGATCGACAGCCGCGGCGATCTCTGGATTGGCAGTGCCGCCGACGGTCTTTTCCGCCTGCGGCAGGGACGCTTCGAGCCGTTCGGACTCGCGCAGGGGCTTGGCGACCGCCTGGTCGCCGTCATGGTCGAGGACCTCGATGCCAATCTCTGGGTGGGCACGGCGCGCGGCATCGCGCGGCTCGAGCGGCAACGCATCGAGGCGGTGGCCGCCGGTCGCGAGCAGGGGCTCGCTCCGATCGTGCTCGACCGGACCGACGGCATGCGTCACGTCGAAGGGTCGGGCGGCGGCTTTCACCCGTCCGGCTGGCGTGATCGCCGTGGCCGACTGTGGTTCTCGACGCTCGAGGGCATCGTCGTCATCGATCCGTCGACGTTCGCCATCAACCGCACGGCGCCGACCGTGGTCATCGAGTCGGGTGTCGTCGATGACCGGGTCGTGGTGATGCGCGATGGCGTGTTGCGTATCCCGCCGGGATCGGACACGGTGGAGATCGCCTACACCGCCTCGAGCATGCTGGCCCCCGCGAAGGTCCAGTTCCGCTATCGCCTCAGGGGGTTCGACACGCAGTGGCATGCGGTGGGCGGGCGTCGGACCGCCTATTTCACGAGGCTGACTCCAGGCGATTACGTCTTCGAGGTCGAGGCGTCCAACAACGACGGTGTGTGGAGCACGACGATGGCGACCGTCGGCGTGGAGGTGCTGCCGCTGCTGTGGGAGCGCGCGGGTGTGCGGCTCGGGGCGCTTGGCGTGTTGCTGCTCGTGACCGGAGCGGTCGTCTCGGCCGCATCGCAGCGTCGGGCGCGGCGCCGGCTCGACGATCTGGAGCGGGCGCGAGCCCTCGACCGCGAGCGCACCCGCATTGCGCGCGACCTGCATGACGACCTCGGGTCGCGGCTGTCACACATCGCGTTGCTGGCCGACCGGGACAGCCAGCCGGCAGCCTCCGGCCTGGCCAGCGCGGCGCGGAACGCCGTCGAAGTGCTCGACGAACTGGTCTGGGCGGTCAACGCCCGCAACGACACCGTCGAGAGCTTCGCCGCCTATACCGGCCGGTTCGTCGAGGACCACGTGTCCACCGCGGGACTGCGGTATCGCACCTCGCGGGCGGGGGATCTGTCGCGGCACGAGCTGGCCGCCGATGCCAGGCGCCACCTCTATCTGGCCGTCAAGGAAGTCGTGCACAACGCCGTGAAGCACGCCGCCGCCTCCGAGATCGCCCTGCACATCGGCGCCGACGCAGCCGCCCTGACCATCCGCGTCATGGACAACGGACGTGGCATGCCGACCGATGGGGGCGACCCGACCGGCACCGGCTGCGCGAGCACGCGCGAGCGCCTGGCCGCCGTCGGCGGCACGGTGACCTGGCGCGCCGGGCAGCACGGGGGGACGGAGGTCACCCTCCGGGTGCCGTTGCGGGCATACTGACCAGCGATGTCAGTGACCGTCGCGATCGTCGAAGACGACGCTCAGCTCCGCGCGGCGATCGTCGAGCTGATCAACGCGTCAGAGGGGCTGACGTGTGTGGGCAGCTATGGCAGCACGGAGGCGGCGCTGGCGGCGCTGCCTGGTGTGGCGCCCCACGTCGTGCTGATGGACATCAATCTCGGCGGACTCAGCGGCATCGAAGGCACGCGGCGGCTCAAGGCGGGGTCACCGGCCACGCATGTGGTGATGCTGACGTCGTTCGACGACAGCGACCTGATCTTCGAGTCGCTCAAGGCAGGCGCCACCGGGTATGTCCTGAAGCGCACGCCCACGCCGCAGATTCTCGCGGCCATCCACGACGTCTGCGCCGGCGGCGCGCCGATGTCGGGCGTCATCGCCCACAAGGTGGTCCAGTACTTCCGGCACAACCAGAGCGCCCCGGAGGTGCAGCACCTGACCGACCGCGAGCGCGAGGTGCTCGACGCGCTCGCCGAAGGGCAGCAATACAAGGAGATCGCCCATCACCTCTCGATCTCCATCAACACCGTCCGCAAGTACATCAAGGGCATCTACGAGAAGCTGCACGTCAACACCCGTGCCGACGCCGTGCGCAAGCTGGGCCGGGTCTAGGCCCGGCCCAGCGGCGCAGGCTACCGGAGCTTGAACCGGGCGACGTAGCGCTCGCCGTCGTCGAGCGTCACGGTGACGACTCGGCAGCCGGTCACTCCCTTCTGCGTCTTCCAGTTGAAGATGAACACGTCGTCTTCGGCGTCGTAGCGAAGGCCGCCGGCGGTGCTCTCGGCCAGCTGCTCCTCGAGCACGCTGTCGGGCGACGCATCACACGCGACGGCGCTCTCCGTGAGACTCACGAACGAGCTGAGGGCCGTGACGGGCGTGCCCTCCGGTCGTGCCAGACGCCACTTGATGGGGATGGTCCGCCCCGCCTGCCCGACGTTCAACACCGGAAGGTTCTCCACGGGCGCAAGAAAGCCGGTGAAGACATACGGCACGCGGACGGGCGACCACCTGGCGAAGAGGAACAGGACGCTCGAGACCACCGGTTCGCCTCTGTACGGCCGCGTCAGGTCACCGTTCACATACCATCCGTCGAAGGTCCAGCCCTCGATGGGACCAGGGGTGCAGGTGAACGTCAACGGCGCGAAGCCGCTCGTGTTGCGGCACCCCCCGGTGGCGCCACTCAGGTAGACCGTCACCCAGGTCGTCCACTTCGCAAAGAGGGTCGTGTCGTCGTAGATGCGGTCGGTGTCGAAGCGGAACGGACGGGTCCGAGCTTCATCGAGAAACCACCCCTCGAACCTGTCCTCGGGGCAGCACGGCTCCGGGGCCTCCCCGGCGAGCGCGCCGAGCGGGACGAGGCGGGCGGGGATGGGCTGACCGTACTCGCTGACGTAGGTCACCGTCCGCAGCTGATCGGTCCAGACGGCGTGCAGCGTCAGATCTTCGGTGATCGTCGACGCACCGAACGGAAAGAGCGGTGCCGTGATCGAGGCCGTCGGGTCGAGCGTCCAGCCCACGAAGTACCAGCCGGCGTCCCTGGAAGCCGGAGCCGGCGGGGGCACGGCCGCCGTCCCGATCGGGACGGCCTGCGGCTCGACGGCCTGCGCCAGCGGCAACTGACTGGTATAGGTGATCACCGGGTCGCGCCACACCTCGATGAGCGGGCAGTGGACGCCGAAGCTCGGCTGATTGAGCGCGTTGAGCGCCTGGACGCAGGCGAAGTGGACACCGAGGTCGTCGAGCGTCGGGGTCCACCGCAGTTCCGCCGTCACGTCCCGCAGGCCCGAACTCGTCTCGACGAGCTGGGCGCCGGTCGGTACGTCGATCGCCGCGATGGTCGTCGTGCCGAGACCGGTGGCGGCAAACGGCACCACCAGTTCCTCTCCGACCTTCACGCGCGCGGGCGCGGCCTCGGTGGTGAACCAGGGACGCTGGACGCAGCCGGCCTGGAAGGGCGAGCAGTCGGTCACCACCTCGACCACCGTGTCGAGGACCGCGGAAACCTGGCGGCGCGTCAGCGAGCGCGACGTGGAGGTGGCCGTGAACTGCACGGCATACAGACCCGACAGGATGGGGGTCCACGAGGCGAGCCCCTCCGGGGTCAACGTCATGCGCTGGAAGGGTGGCGGCTCCGGGTACGTGCAGGTGGCCGACAGACTACACGTGCCAACCGGCACGGGCGTCGTCAGCAGCGAGGCGCTGGCGGCACTGAACTCGACGGTCGTCTCCATGTCGACAGGAGCCACGAGGGGCACTGCGAAGACATTCGGGGCATTCTGCCGGACGGCAATGCGCGGCAGGGGAGCGAGCACGGGTGACCGGAGTGCTGCCGTCAGATCGATCGTGGTGGCGAGCCTGAACGGTCGATCGTCGTTGCCCTCGCGGAGCGTGCTGAGCCGATCGGACGATGCGATGGTCACCTCCGCCGGCAGATCCTGAAACGGCACGTCCACGTCGATGGTGCCCACGCCGACAATGACTCCGTCGGCGAGCGAGATCGCCTTGACTGTCAGCGGCCCGTCGATCCGTCTGACGGAGCTCGGATCCGGGTACGCCAGTCTCCGGAGCTCCAGGGGGGGCACACCTCGGCAGGCATCAATGCACCGACGTGAAGGTGACTCAGATCACCGTGAAGCGACGGGAAACCGATGCGGTAGCCCACCTCGTACGTCAGCCGGATCCGTACGTCGGTAAACGACGACGACGACACGCGCTCCCAGGTGAGCGTGCCATACGCGACATGCGTCGCCGACGCGAACTGGGCCGTCGCCAGAAGCGACACGATGACGGCGAGGAACGTTCCGAGGAGACGACGGGCGGATTGCATGGCAGTACTCTAGGGCCCCGCCCCTCGAGCCCGTCAGTACATGAAGATGTGATGGACGTACGCGCCCGCGGTCGGTGCCGATCAGCAGTGTGGCGATCGTGTCGACGCGTTGTAGCATCAGGGAGCCAACAGCGGACGACCCCACGCTGGCGAGAGCAAGCGCCAGCCCGACCTCACGAACGAATGGTCCCCCGGGTATGACGAAGCTGCCGTCTGTGTCACCGATAGCCACGTGTCTGGACCTGACCAGGGCCATCAGCAGGAGCCGCACGGTCGAGGACATCTACGCGGCAGCCCTGGATGCGCTCGAAGCCGGCCTCGGCGTCGATCGATCCTCGGTGCTTCTGTTCGATCCCGACGGGGTGATGCGATTCACGGCCAGTCGCGGCCTGTCCCATCGCTACCGCCTGGCCGTCGAGGGCCATTCACCCTGGCGCCCCGACAGCGTCGACCCACAGCCGATCTGGGTCGAGGACGTCGAGACGGATCCGTCCCTGGCACCCTTTCGCCCGGCCCTGGCCGCCGAACGCATCGCGGCCATGGTGTTCGTGCCGCTGACCAGCGCCGATCGGGTGATCGGCAAGTTCATGCTGTACTTCGCCACGCCGACGCCGGCGAGCGCGGATGCGCTCCAACTGGCAGGCGTGGTGGCCGCTCAGGTGGCCTTCGCCGTGGAGCGGACTCGAACGGAGGATCAGGCGCGCCGCAGCGAGGAACGGCTGAGATTCGCCCTTGATGCCGCCTCGATGGGCACGTGGGACTGGGACCTCGCGACCAACGCGGTGCAGTGGTCCGAGAACCTCGCCCGCATCCACGGACTCCCCGACGGCACGTTCGACGGCACGTTTGCCAGCTACGAGCGCGAGATCCATCCAGACGACCGTGCGCGCGTCCTGGCGTCGGTGCAGCGCGCCCTGCGCGACGGCGTGCCGCATGATGTCGAGTATCGCCTCGTCGCTCCCGATGGCACGGTCCGATGGTGCGAGGGGAAGGGGCGCGTCGAGTACGAGGGGGAACGCCCCGCCCGCATGAGCGGCGTCTGCATGATGGTGACCCGCCGCAAGGAGGCCGAACTGGCCAGGCTCGCCGCAGCCGAGGAAGCGAGCCGTCAGAAGGACGAGTTCCTTGCGACGCTGTCGCACGAGCTGAGGACACCGCTCAACGCCATCATCGGGTGGGTCCAGATGCTTCAGGCCGGCGAGCTGCCCCCCGCCCGCGAGACGCAGGCCGTCCAGGTGATTGGCCGCAACGCCAGGCTGCAGGCGCAGCTCATCGAAGACATCCTCGACGTGTCGCGGATCATCAGCGGGAAGCTCGACGTCGAACGCGTGCCCCTGTCGCTCGCACAGTTGTGCGACACGGCGGTCTCCGGCGTCGGCCCGTCGGCCGAGGCCAGGGGCGTCGAACTCCGTCAGGAACTCGCCGCCGATCTGCCGCCCATCGACGGTGATCCCAAGCGGCTGCACCAGGTGCTCAACAACGTCCTGTCCAACGCCATCAAGTTCACCCCGGAAGGTGGCCGGGTCGTGCTGCGCGGCGCTGCGACCCCCACTGACGTCCACATTCGCGTCGAGGACTCGGGTGTCGGGATCCCGAAGGAGTTCCTGCCCTTCGTCTTCGATCGTTTCCGTCAGGCCGACAGTCGCTCGACCCGCGCCCACGGCGGACTGGGCCTGGGTCTCGCGATCGCTCGCCACATCGTCGAACAGCACGGGGGCGAGATCGGTGCCACCAGCGACGGGCCCGGCCGGGGGGCGACCATCTGGATTCGTCTGCCGGTGGGCAGCGCAGCCATTCGGCGTGACCTTCGCGACGTGCCCCCGCCCGTCGAGACGGTCAGGCTGGACGACGTCGCGATCCTCGTCGTGGACGACGAGCAGGACTCCCGCGAGATGCTGGCAGCGGTGCTCGAACAGCGAGGCGCCACCGTGCATCAAAGCGATTCGGCCGAGGCCGCGCTGGAGGTCGTGCGGGCGCTGCCTCTGGGGGTCATCATTGCCGACATCGCCATGCCCAGCGTCGATGGCCACGAGCTGATGCGACGCATCCGCGCGTCCGGCAATCGCATCCCCTCGATCGCCGTGACGGCCTTCGCGCGTTCCGACGATCGCCGGGCCGCAATCGCGAGCGGCTACTCGATGTATGTCGCCAAACCCATCGACGCCACGCGGTTGCCTGGGATGGTGCGCGATCTGGCCGCCTGCGCACCCGCACTCAGTGGGCGCTCAACGCCGCCAGCGTCTCCTCGGTGACGTTGGCCGCCGCGCCGAAGTCGGTGATCAGTCGGCCGCCCTGCACGCGCAGCAGGAAGAACGCGAAGTCGCCGAGCGTCGTCACCGGCTCGGCCTCCGGGAACTTCATCAGATAGAGTGCCCGCGCCGCGGTGTGGACCGGCGTGTCCGGCTCGAGCGGCAGCACTTCGCCGCGCAGCGTGAGCCGCCTGACGCGCAGCGCGTCGACGCCCTCGACCATCGGTTCGTGCAGCAGCGCGTCGAAGGCGGCGCCCGGCTGCAAACCCTTCGTGTGTCGTGCCAGCCGCGAGGCGTGGACGATCAGGCCGCGGCTGTCGGGCGTGACGGCAAACGGCAGCAGTCCGATGACCGGCGACTCGTCCACGACGAGCGCCAGCGCGAGGACACGCGACGAGGTCAGGAGGTCGCGGACGGCGTCCAGTTGGGCGGGCAGCATCGGCATGGCCGACACAGACTACCGCCGAACCGCGGGACATCAGTCCTCCCGCGGACGCCTCGGCGAGGCGTCCCTCCCATCAGGGAGCCGTGTGCGATGCGCGGGACAAGTCCCGCGGCTACGGTCGACCCCGACTCCCGACTCCCGACTCCCGACTCCCGACCCAGTGGTACAGTGCGCGCGTCATGGTGCAGATGCCCAGAGTCGTGTCCGTGGTGGCGTTCGGTGTGTTCGTGTTGGCGTCCGCGCTGCCGGTGGCCGCGCAGGTGACCCTGACGCAGACCGCCACCGGGGTGACCGTCGAGATCGACGGCAAGCCGTTCACCGAGTTCCATGCCGGCGGCGAGGATCTGAACCGCGTCTACCTGCATCCGCTGCGCGCCGCGTCGGGGACGGTGGTCAACCGCTCCGTGCCGGCCGGACAGGTGCCTGGCGAGACGGTCGATCACCCGCACCATGCCGGCCTGTTCTACGGGCACGGCGACGTCAACGGCTTCAACTTCTGGGCGATCCAGAACGTGAAGCCCGCGGCCGCCCAGGCCCCGGCCGCCGCCGGAGCGGAGCAGCGCCAACTGCCCACCGCTGCCGGTCCGGCGCCGACGACGCTCACCCTCGGGCGCATCGTGCCAAAGGGCCCCATGACGGTGAAGAGCGGCGCCACCAGCGGCACCATCGACGTGGTGCTCGACTGGCGCAAGCCGGACGGGACGACGCTGCTCACCGAGACCCGCCGGATGATGTTCCGCGGCGATCGCGCCCTGCGGATCATCGACGTGGATCTCGACCTGCGCGCGGTCGAGACGGTCGAGTTCCGCGACACGAAGGAAGGCACCTTCGCCCTGCGCATGGCCACGGAGCTCGAGGAAGTCCCCGCCACGGCGAAGCCCGGTGCGCCGCGACGGACCGGCCGCCTCGTCAATGCGCGCGGCGGCGTCGGCGAGAAGCAGGTGTGGGGCAAGCAGGCCGAGTGGGTGGACTACGCGGGCCGCATCGGCGACGAGCCCGTCGGCATCGTGATGATGGACCACCCCACCAACCCGCGGCACCCCACCTACTGGCATTCGCGCGGTTATGGCCTGCATTCGATCAATCCGTTCGGCCTGCACGACTACCTGAACGACAAGACGCAGAACGGCGGGTTGACGCTCCAGCCGGGCGAACAGGTGCGTTTCCGCTACCGCGTCGTGATCCATCCCGGTCTGTCGGTCGATCGGCTCGCCGCGCTGTACCAGGACTACGCACGGACCAGATAGCGCGGCCGTACGGCCGAGCATCGCGTAAGCCCATCTGCACAAATCACGTGCGCCACCGGCCGCTGATCCCGTAGGATCGCGGGCGTTCGCTCCCGCACGCCCCTCCAGTTCCACACCACCCCCAACAGAAGCAGGTTCGACATGTTCTTCGTCAGACTCGCGCGCCTCGTCGCCGCGACCCTGTGCGTCGTCTCTCTCGCCTCCGTGCCGGCCGCCGCGCAGCGCGCGGTGCCGACCTACGATGCGTTCTACGTCTTCGGGGACAGCCTCGTGGACGTCGGCAACGTCTGGATCACGGCCCGCGCGCTCCGCATCGACCCCGCGCCGCCGCCCTCGACGTCGCCCAACCTGACGTACTTCCAGGGACGCTTCAGCAACGGCCCGGTCGTCGCCGAGTACCTGTGGCAGCGCCTGAGCGGTCGCGCGCCCGGGACGGCCGGCGCCCTGCGTCCCTTCATGGCGGCGCCGTGGCTGGGCGCGTCCGGCGCGGTGGCCTTCGCGTTCGGTGGCACCGGCACCCCTGAACTGGATCGCACCCCCGGCGGGCTGTACGCACCGGGCCTGAAGGGGCAGGTGGAACTCTTTCGCCTCGCCCTTGCCGGGCGTTCGCCGTCGCGCAAGGCGCTGTACCTGGTGATGACCGGCGCCAACGACTACCGGGCCGACGCCTTCAACGTCCCGATGTCGCCCACGGCCGTGGTCGCCAATATTGCCGACGCGGTGACGCGTCTTGCTGCGATCGGCGCGCGCGACGTGATCATCCTGACGCTGCCTGATCTCGGTCGGCTGCCCTATCTCACGGGCGAGCAGATCGCCCAGGGCACGGCGGTGACGATGGCGCACAACGCACTGCTGTCGCAGGCTGTCGAGGAGCTGTCGGCGCGGCTGCCACGGGTGCGTCTGCGGCTGGTCGACGCCAACGTGACGTTCGACGACTTGCGGACGCGGATGGAGTCGCAGGTGCCGGCGCTCGACGCCCTGCTGCCGCCCATCGACGCGACGACGCCGATGTCGGCGTGTCTGTTCGTGAATCCGGCGGCGTGTCAGGACGTGCCCGGCGGTCGGTTCGACGTCGGTGGGGCGTTCTTGTTCTGGGACGTGGTGCATCCCACGACCGACGCGCATCGGGCGCTCGCTGACTACTTGTACGATCAGCTGCGACGCTGACGAGGAACGGCGTGGGGCGTCCGGGAGGGCAGGCGCGTCAGGCGCGCGACCCGGACGTCGGCAGGGCGACAACCGACGGGTGACCGACGTCGGTTGGTCGACGCCTCTAGTGAAAGACCTGCATGTGGGCCGGGCGCGTGTACGCGGCCTCGAACTCGTCGATCCACACGGCGCCACCCTGCTGGTGTGCCACGAGCAGGCCCAGCGAAATGGCGGAAAAACGGTCCGAGAACCGCTGGTCCAATACGGGACGGTCCGCGTGGTCGACCACCACCCAGTGGTCTCCCTCGGCGCGAACGGCAACGTCGGCGAAGTTGAGAGGTCGCAACATGTCAGGATTGACGAGCATGAGGCGTGCCACGTCTCAGGCTCGCACGCACAAGGACTCCAGACGACGTCGGGACGACAGTGTCCCGCGCCGCATCAGCCCTCATCAGACTGTGATCAGTGCCCGCTGGTTCCATGGCCGTCCCTGTGCCATGGTCGTGACCGCGCCGTGACCCGATTTTCCACCCGCGTGTGGGCGACGATTCGTCGCCACGCC
>NZ_JALHPM010000002.1:18569-104381 GCF_022842525.1 Luteitalea sp. | reverse complement strand
TGATCACGGAGGCGACCGGCCGCGGGCGTAACGCCCGCGCGATCTGGCAAGACCTGGTCGACGACCACGGCTTCACGGCCGGGTACGCCAGCGTGCGGCGCTTCGTCCGGCAGGTGCGCGGGGCGTCGACGCCCGCGGCGCGCGTGGTGATCGTCACGTCGCCGGGCGAGGAAGCCCAGGTCGACTACGGCGAGGGCCCGATGGTGCGCCCAGCAGCCGGCGGGACGTACCGGCGCACACGGCTGTTTGTGCTGACACTCGGGTACTCGCGCAAGGCGGTGTACCTGCTCACGGGGCAGTCCAGTGCGCAGATCTGGGCCTCGCTGCATGAGCAGGCGTTTCGTCGCCTCGGCGGGGCGCCGCGCGTGCTGGTGCTCGACAACCTGCGCGAAGGCGTCCTCACGCCGGACGTCTACGACCCGACGATCAATCCGCTGTATCGCGACGTCCTGGCGCACTACGGGATCACCGCGCTGCCGTGTCGCGTGCGCGATCCGGATCGCAAGGGCAAGGTCGAACGCAGTGTCGGGCATGCTAAGCAGACGCCACTCAAAGGGCAGCGCTTCGAGTCGCTCGATGCGGCCCAGGCGTATCTCGATCGGTGGACGGCGCACTGGGCCGACACGCGCATCCACGGCACGACGAAGCGGCAGGTCGCCGCGATGTTTGCCGAGGAACAGCCCGTGCTGCAGGTGCTGCCCGTCACGCCCTTTCGCTATTACCGGTACGGCACACGCACCGTCAACCTCGATGGCTGCGTCGAGGTCGAGGGCGCCTACTACTCGGCCCCACCCGGCTGGCTCGGCCACCGCGTCCAGGTGCAGTGGACCGACGGCATCATCCGCGTGCTGACCCGCGACGGGCACCTGCTGCTGCGCGAGCACGTGCGGGGCCCACGCGGGCATCACCGGATCGCCGACGCCGATCGGCCGGCGAAAACGCCGGCCTCGACGCTGGCGCTCCTGGCGCGCGCCCGACACGTCGGCGTCGCGCTGCACACGATCTGCACGCACATCCACACACACGAGGGCGCGGCGGGCACCCGGCGCATCCTCGGCGCGCTCGCCCTCGCGAAGCGCTACGGGCCGGTCGCCCTCGAAGACGCCGCCAAGGCGGCGCTCGAGCTGCGCGTGCTGACCTACCGCTTTCTCCGCCGCTATCTCGAACGCCGGCCGCCGCTGACGCTTCGACAGGTCGACCCACTCATCCGCCAACTCACCGTGTACCGCGATCTGATCGATCGCACGACAGGAGATCCGACATGACCCTGCCCGAACTCGATGCCGCCCTGCGCAAGCTCCGTCTCTCCGGCATGGCCGACGTCCTCGAGGCGCGGCTGCGACAGGCGCAGCAGGAACGTCAGGCGCCCATCGAGATCCTCTCGGCGCTCGTCGGCGACGAACTGATCCGCCGCGAGGATCGCTTGCTCGCGCGCCGGCTCCAGCAGGCGCGCTTTCGCGACGCCGATCGGACGCTCGACACCTTTGACTTTGCTTTCAACCGCAAGATGCCGCAGGCGCTGATCCACGAGCTGGCCACCGCACGCTTCGTCGCCCAGCGCGAGGACGCGCTCCTGCTCGGCCCGCCCGGCACCGGCAAGAGCCACCTGGCGCAGGCGCTCGGGCGTGCCGCGATCCTGCAGGGCTACCGCGTCATCTATCGGGAAGCGCACATCCTGCTCGAGGAGGTCACCGAGGCCACCGTCGAGGGGACGCGCAAGGCGCTGATGCTGGAGCTGACGACGGTGCCACTGCTGATCATCGACGACCTCGGCATGCGCAAGCTGCCGCACACCGCCGCTGAGGACCTCCTGGAGGTGATCATGCGGCGCTACGAACGGGCCTCGACGCTGCTGACGTCGAACCGGCCTGTCGACGACTGGGGCAAGCTGCTCGGCGACACCGCGGCGGTCACGGCCCTGCTCGATCGGCTGCTGCACCACGCCCACGTGCTCAAGTGCGGGCCGCGCAGCTGGCGGACCAAGGTGCACACCGACTTGCGTCCAGACCCGCTGCCGCAGTAGAACTCAGGCCGTCTCGACGCCCGCCAGAAATGGCCGGTTTTGACTGTCGACGAAATGGCCGGTTTTGACCCGTCCACCGAGGTTGTAGAACTCGCGAGGTCTCGCGGCGTATGGCTGCAACGTGCGCCACCCCATCAAGTTAGGCCGCTCCACAGCCGTCGCAGGCCACGCAAAGCGCTTCATGACCGCACTCGGGGCCCTGAGCGTCAGGGCCGATGGTCAGGGCTCTGTGAGCAGAACCGCCCGCGTCTGCATCGATCGGCAATGCCTATCGTCATCCTGCCGCGCGACGGGACGGGGGGCGTCGGCCCCGCTCGGGCAGCCGGCGACGCAGGAGCAGCTCGGGGCCGGACGTTCGCTGTCCCGACTCGAGGCGGGACAGCGTGCTCTTCGAGATACCGGTCGCGGCGGCGGGCTCGAACAGCAACAACAGTTGTCAGGCGCGGCCTCGGCGTGCACAGTGCTCTCCGAGGTGCTGAACCATGAAGACACCCTCGTATGACGTCGTAGTCGTCGGTGGCGGAGCCGCCGGTCTGTCCGCCGCACTCGTGCTCGGACGTGCCCGCCGCCGGGTCGCGGTGATCGATGCCGGGAAGCCCCGGAATGCCCCGGCGGCCCACATGCAGGGCTACCTGTCCCGGGACGGGATGGCACCCGCGGAACTCCTGGCGGTCGGTCGCGCCGAGATCGCCGAGTACGGCGTCGAGGTCATCGACGCGTCGGTCGCCGACGTGGCGGCGACCGGCGGGCCCGGCTTCACCGTCCGCCTCGACGACGGTGTGGCCCTGGTGGCTCGTCGCCTGCTCGTCGCCACCGGCGTCCGGGACCGAATCCCCGACCTGCCGGGCGTGCACGAACGATGGGGTCGGGACCTCCTGCACTGCCCCTACTGCCACGGCTGGGAGGTCCGGGACCAACCACTCGGTGTCCTCGGCTCCAACCCGGGGTCCGTGCTCCACGCGCAGCTGGTCCGCCAGTGGTCCGACGACGTCATCTACTTCGCCCACACCCAGGAGCCCTCAGCCGAGGAGGCGGCCGAGCTCGAAGCGCGCGGCATCGGGGTGGTGCACGGTGAGGTCGCCCGGCTCGTGGTCGAGGACGACCGCCTCACCGGGCTCGAGCTCGTCGACGGGAGGGTCGTCCACCGAGCCGCCGTCTTCGTCCGTCCGACCAACGTCCCGCACCCCGACGACCTCCTCCGGAGCCTCGGCTGCGCTCTCGACGACGCCGGCTTCGCCATCGTCGACCGCACAGGGCGGACGAGCGTCGATGGGCTGTGGGGGTGCGGGCAACGTCGTCGACCCCCGCGCCCAGGTCATCACGTCCGCAGGGGCCGGCTCGGCCGCCGCGATCGCCATCAACGCCGATCTCGTTCAGGAAGACATCGCCCTGGCCGTCTCGGTCGGCGACTGAACATGACCGTGCCGGCCCGCCTCGCAGACACCGCAACCGCCACCGACAGCACGAGTCCGATCGGGAATGCGGGGTGCGTGACCGGCTCTCAGCCCGTCAGGACTGGTCGCTCTTGCAGGCAGGGCACGTGCACGTCTCCCCGCAGGTGCAGTCCGCGCCGCACTGGCACGATGCCAGCGGCCGGGCCGGGGCGGTCTGACAGCCGCACCGGCATTCGGACTCGTTGCAGACCGCACACGCACAGACGTTCGATTGAGTAGCCATGAGACGCTCCGTTTCCGTGTCGACGACATGTCAACAACGACACGGAGTCTCACATGCCGGTCGGCGCGCAGGATTGGATGGAGCGGCTGTCGTCGTTGAACGAATCGGCTATTCGGCCGGCCGGCGCTCTCCCGGGGTGCCGGCGAGCGAGTTGAACGGCGACGGCATCTCGATGAACTCGCCGCGCATCAACGCCGAGGGCGCCATGCCCACCATCTGGTAGAACGTCCGCGTCAGGTGGGCCGCGTCGGCGAAATCGGCCGCGTGGGCCGCCGCCGCGATCGTCCGCTCGGAGGCGATGGCCACCATCGCGCGCGTCAGCTTGCGCCACAACATGTAGCGGCTGAACGGCAGGCCGACCTGCTCCTTGAACAGGTGGGCAAAGCGGGTGGGCGAGAGGAACGCCATCTCGGCGGCCGTGTCGAGCGATATCCGCAGATCGTCCGAGCGTCGAATCGCCTCGAGCACAGTGGTCACCCGCGTATCGACCCGGCGTGCCGGCGCCAGGCCTGGCCTCAGACCGTGCACGCAGCTGCGAATGAGCGCCGGCACGTCCTCGGTCTCGTCCGGTTGGTCGGCGAACGTGCGCAACGCGGGCACGAGCGCGTCCAGTCGGCTCTCCGGCACGGTCGTGATGTCCTGGCGAAGGGATGTGGACAGCCAGCCGCCTTCGCTCGACTCGGGATCGACGAACAGCATCACTCCGAGCGCGCCGTTGCAGTCGAACGAGTGCTCGGCATCCGGCCGCACGACCACGCCGCGACTCTCGCGCCAGTCGTCGTTCTGGCCGCAGATGGCCACACACCCGTCGAGCGCGATCACGATCTGGATCGCATGGTGGGTGTGCGCGGGCACGACGCCTTGCGCTCTGGCGGTGAGGAGGAAGCCGCCGTCCCACAAGTACCAGCGCGGCACACTCAACCAGCAGTAGGGCTCTGCGTTCGGCGTGTACGGCAAGGCGCCATTGTAGCCGTGGACGGCCACTTCAGCCGCTGCGTTCAAGAACTCCGGCCTCTCCGTTCAATCCCGGGTCGTGGTGGGTCGCTAGGCTTCAGGTCACACCGCGGCACTGCCGCCGCCGTGAGACCGGAGATGTCGATGAAGACCCTTCACACCCTGATGATTCTGGCGGTCCTGACCGCAGCCTCGACCCTGACCGCGTGCAGCCACGCCATGATGATGATTCACGGCACCGGCGCCCGGCGCCCGGCCGCCAGCGAGTTCACGCTGGGGCCACGCGCGTCGGTCGAAGGCCGATACGTGGCCACGCTGGAGCCGTCGCAGCCGCTGCGCCCCCGGCAGATGCAGACGGTCCGCGTCATCGTCCGCGACATCGAAGGGCGGGGGATCGACGATGCCCAGATCGTGGTCGACGGCGGCATGCCGCAGCACGGCCACGGCCTGCCGACGCGGCCGCGCGTGACGCGGAGCCTTGGCGACGGCATCTACGAGATCGAGGGCGTGCGCTTCAACATGGGCGGGTGGTGGGAGTTCAGGCTCGCGATCACCGGCTCGCGTGGCGTCGACACGGTCACCTTCAACCTCGCGGTCTGAGTTGACACCCGGCCATGACGAACCGTACCCGTACAGCGACCGCACTCGTCGTCCTGATCCTCTGGGCCACGCTCGCGAGCACCGCGGCGTCGACCCGTACCAGGTGGACCACCGCGCAGCTCGAGGAACTGCGTTCGATGTCCATCACGGAGCTGCCGCCACTGCCTCCCGACCCCACCAACCGCGTCGCCGACGATCCGCGAGCCGCAGACCTCGGACGGCGCCTGTTCTTCGACACGCGACTCAGCTCGAATGGACGCGTCGCGTGCAGTACCTGTCACCAGCCTGAGCGTGGCTTCCAGGACGGGATCGCGCTCGCTGTCGGCGTCGGCACCACGGCGAGGCGTACCATGCCGATTGCCGGCATGGCGCGGTCGCCATTCCTCTTCTGGGACGGACGCAAGGACAGCCTGTGGGCGCAGGCGCTCGGCCCCCTCGAAAGCCCGGTGGAGCACGGCGGCACGCGCGCGCAATACGCGCACCTCATCGCGGCCCACTATCGCCGCGACTACGAAGCGGTGTTCGGACCGCTGCCGGATCTCTCCGCCGTTCCCGGGTCCGCCGGCCCGGCGGGCGACGCGACGGCCATGACGGCCTGGTCCACGCTGAACGAGACGCTGCGGGACCTGGTGACCAGCGTCTTCGTGAACATCGGCAAAGCCATTGCCGCCTACGAGCGCCACATCGTGTTCGGGGCCTCGCGCTTCGACAGGTACGTCGCGGCGGTGACCGCGGGACATCCAGGCGACGACGTGTTGACCGAGGACGAGATCGCCGGGCTGCGGCTGTTCATTGGCCGGGCGAACTGCTCGCAGTGCCATAACGGCCCTCTGCTCACCAACAACGAATTCCACAATACCGGCGTGCCGTCCCGGCCGGAACTGCCGCTCGATCGTGGCCGCCTGACTGGCGCCACGACGGTGGTGGGTGAGGAGTTCAACTGCAGGAGCCGGTGGAGCGACGCCCGCCAGCGCTGTGCTGAGCTCGACTTCATCGTGACCGGCGCGCACACACTGGACCGCGCCTACAAGGTGCCGTCACTGCGAAACGTGGCCGAACGCGCCCCGTACATGGACGGCGGACAGTTGGCCACCCTTGCCGACGTGCTCGACCACTACAACCGGGCGCCGGCCGCTGTGACCGGTCACAGCGAGCTGCGGGCCCTGCGCCTGAAGCCGATCGAACTGCGTCAACTCGAGGCGTTCCTGCGGACGTTGAGTGGGCCGGTGCTGGTCGATGGACGGGCTGCGGCAGGGGCGACGCCGTGATCCGAACCGTCGATCTCGTGATCGCAGGGGGCGGCCACCGCGCATTCGCCGCGGCTGCCGCGGCTCTGCAGGACAGTCGGCGCATTCTCGTTCTGCTGCGTGCCAGCGACCCACGGGTGGGACAACGCTTTCGCCGACGCCTTCACAACGCTGTGCGCGTCAGCCGCGGTAAGGTGACGGTGGCGACGAGCGCCGAAGCCGTCTGCGTGGACGGTGTCACTGGCGTCGAGGTCGTCGTCATCCGCCACGTGCGGACGGGACACCTGAGCGCCGTGAACGCGTCCGCATTCCTGGCATGCGATGGCTCGACCACGCCGGGTCGTGGCGACGGACATTCGTAGGCGCCAGCCTGAGGAGGAAAGATGGGATACATCGTTGGCAGCGTGCTCGGCCTCGTCACGTGCGCGTTCGCGCGAGCGGTCGGATTCGACCGCGACCGTGCCTTCTACCCCACGGTGCTCATCGTCGTGGCGTCGTACTACGTGCTGTTCGCGGTGATGGGCGGTTCCACGCGGGCGCTCGTGATCGAGTTGGCGATCATGGGCGCGTTCCTGGCGATGGCCGTCGCTGGCTTCAAAGGGACCCTGTGGCTCGTGGTGGCCGGCATCGCCGCGCATGGCGTCATGGACTTCTTCTTTCACGGACGGATCGTCGAGAATGCCGGGATGCCGGCGTGGTGGCCCGCTTTCTGCGGGTCCTTCGATATCGCGATGCCCGCGGGTCTCGTCTGGCTGGCGTCAACGGGCCGGTGGCTGGCGAACAGGCCCACGGTGCCTGGTCGCACCGTCGGGTAACGGTAGCCGGAGGACGCCATGAGGCCACTCCCGTCTTCCCGCATCCTCGCCGGCGCCACGCCGGCGGTGGCGCGCCCCGACACGATGCAGGCGATCAGCCAGCACGGGTACGGCAGCTGGATTCAACCGTTGGTGTTCCGAGCCGACGGGTATCCGCCGAGGCATATGGCCAGTGGGGCCTGTGGCACGGGGCACAGGCGCGAGGCACGCGCCCGACTATGCCTGCTCCGGTGAGTTCCTGCTCACCGCGCGGGTGCCACCAACGCCACCACGCGCGCCACCACCCAGCCGATCGCGAGGCCCAGCACACCGGCAGCTGTCGCATCGATCAGCCAGGTGACGACTCCCGCGGCGGCCCCGAGTGGGGCGCCGGCTGCCGACGCGAACGCGTGGATCGCGTGCGGGACCGCGCCGAGTCCGTACTCCTCCAGCCCGTGCAGGAAGATGCCTCCGCCGACCCAGAGCATCGCCAGCATCCCGACGAAGCCCAACGCCTTCAACAGGACCGGCATCGCCCGCACGATCCCCACGCCGAGCGAGCGCACCACGGCGTGCCGGCCTGCCTGTGCCAGATGGATCCCGGCGTCGTCTGCCTTGACGATGAGCGCCACCACGCCGTACACCGCCACGGTGACGAGCACGCCCACGACGCCCAGCACCAGGGCCTTGCTGAGGAGCGTCGGGGTGGTGACCGCCGCCAGGGTGAGCGCCATGATCTCGGCCGACAGGATGAAGTCGGTGCGGATGGCGCTGGCCACCTTGGCTGCCTCGTCGACGTGTGCAATCGCCATGGCCCCCGAGGCCGCGGCGGGTGCCGGGTGCAGCATCCCGTGCACCTTTTCGTAGCCCTCGAAGCACAGGAACGCGCCGCCCGCCATCAGTAGCGGCGTGATGGCCCAGGGCGCCAGCGCGCTGAGCGCCAGCGCGCCGGGCAACAGATACAGCGTCTTGTTCTTGAGTGAGCCCCACGCGATCTTCGCGATGATCGGCAGCTCACGCTCAGCGGCGAAGCCGACCACATACCGGGGTGTCACCGCGGCGTCGTCGATGACGATACCGGCGGTCTTCTTGCCGGCCTTCAGTGCCTGCGCCGCGACGTCGTCGAGCGAGCCGGCGGCCACTTTCGTGATAGTGGCGATGTCGTCGAGCAGGGCAAGGAAGCCGGAGGCCATGGAACTCCCGATGAGCGTGACGTGATGCGGCGACGCCCCGGGAGCGTCGCCGCGAGACCTCGTCATGATAAGCGGCATGCGGCCGCCGTGCCCGCTCGCCTGGCCCTCTCGACGGCGACGGACCTCACCGCCTGACGATCGTCAGCCCTGCAAGCTCCCACGCCTGGCGAGCGGGGATGGCGGTGGCGTCCACACGCAAGGTCGCGCGCCCGGCGGGCACGGCGAGCGTGCCGAGCGACATCGAGGCAAAGGCCTTCGTCGGCGACTCGGTGCGTGGCACGCGGTCGTCGGGCGGCCCGACGAGGGGCGGGTCGTGCGCGGTCCTGACTCGTGCAGAGGCCGATGCGTCGCCGAGCGTGACCCGCACGGAGGCGCCGACGTCGGCGGCCGGCACGGCGTACCACGCCTGCACGTCGTAGGCGCCCGCCTGCAGCACGTCCACGTCCCAGGTGACGGCGTACGACGTCGACGACCACTCGAGGAAGTACGAGTCGTTGGGATGCACGCTGCTGCGCCGCAACCCGCCCTGCGGGACGCCGTCGCGGGCCGGTAACGACGTCACGGCCGCACCACCCACCGTGAACGGGCGCCGCGGGCGCACCCGGCCGAAGCCGACCTCGTCGGACACGCGCCGGCGAGTGGCGGTCAACTGCTGCACCACCGCGGGATGGCTCGCCGAGATGTCCTGGCGCTGGCCGGGGTCGGCGACCATGTCGTACAGCGCCCCGGCGGCGTCGAGTCGGTACTGCTGCGTCCGCACACTCGCGTCGCGCCCGTTGGTACTGAACGCCAGCAGCGCGCGGTCGGGCCACCGGCGCGCGTCGGCGCCTGCCGACGTGTCGCCGCGCAGCAGCGGCACCAGGCTGCGGCCATCGAGCGGGCGGTCGTCAGGCAGCGGCACGTCGACCAGGTCAGCCAGGGTCGGCAACAGGTCGATGGCGCCCGCGATCGGCGCGACGCGTCCGCCAGCCGGCACCCTGGTCGGCCAGCGGACAAACAGCGGCGACCGCACGCCGCCCTCGTCCAGCGTGCCCTTGCGTCCCTTCATGTCGCCATTCCATCGCCATCCGTTCGGGCCGTTGTCGGTCAGATACACCACCACCGTGTCATCGAGCTGCTGGCGGGCGGCCAGTCCGTCGAGCAGCCGACCGACGTTCCAATCGAGGTTCTCGACCATGGCCAGTGCGGCACGGGTCTGCGGCACGTCCTCGTCGGCGCTGTAGCGGTGGGCGGGCAACTGGCGCTGTCTGGCCGCATCCCACCAGCGGTCTGGCACCTGCATCGGCGAGTGTGGCGTGTTGTAGGCCAGCCACACGAAGGCCGGGCCCTGCCGGCGGTCGGTCAGGAAGGCGAGCGCGCGGTCGGTGAGATCGTCGGGCATGTAGCCGCGTCCGGTCACCGGCCGGCCGTCGTGGTCCATCGCCGCATCGATGTACTGGGCCCAATGTCCCGACGTGAATCCGTAGAACTCGTCGAACCCCCGGCTGTTCGGGTGGTACGGCGGCTGGGTGCCGTTGTGCCACTTGCCGAAGGCCGCGGTGGCATAGCCAGCAGCCCGGAAGACGTCCGCGATGGTGCGCTCGCCGAGGTCGAGCCGCTCGTCGCCGGTGCTGACGCCGGTGACGCCGCCGCGCGGATGATAGCGACCCGTCAGCAGTTCTGCACGCGTCGGCGCGCACAGCGGTTGCACGAAGAAGTGCGCGAACTGGACACCCTCGCGCGCCAGGCGGTCGAGGCGCGGCGTGGCCACCGCCGGGTTCCCGTGCACGCTCAGGTCGCCCCACCCCTGGTCGTCGGCGACGATGACCAGGACGTTCGGCCGCGACGGCGCCTGGGCGCTCGCCACGGTCGGCGGCCCCGCAGTGAAGAAGGCGGCGACCATCGCGGCCATGGCGCCGGCGACGCACCCGCGCAGGTCGATACGCATCGGAAGGCTGCGGATCCTAGCACGCCCGCCTCGACGTGCGCACACCACGCTTCTGGCTCAGCGGCGGCCGGCGGCCGCGCATCTATCCGATTCGGTTGTCGGGGCCACCCTGCCCGCCTGCGAGCGCGCGTGCCACCGCCTCCTCCATGGGAGAGCGGACTCCGCTCGGTCGGTTGTCCGGATCCACGGGCAACAGCGGGGGCTGGGCCAGGAATCGCGGACGCTCCCCCTGGTGCGACTGTGCGGCATGCACGAGGAACGGATGACACAGGTAGACCGTGCCTGCGTCGCCCGTCGCCGACACCACGGCGCGATGCGCGCTCGCCGCGAAGCCGTCGGCGGCCAGCTCACCCAGCGTCAACCCCGGCTCGCCCGCGGGCGCAAGCTGCCTCGCGATGTCGACATGCGATCCGACGCGAATCAGCGTCGGTGCATCCCGCTCGCCCACGTCGGAGAACAGGAACAGCATCAGGAGCGAGCGCCCCTTCGAGTGGATGTTGGCGCGCCACGACATGAAGTCCGGCGCCTCCGTGCCGAAGCTCACATCGATGTGCCACCCGGTGTCGCCGGCGTCGACGGCAGAGGGAAAACGGATCGGGAAGGTGCCCATCGCGGCCAGGCGTCGCCACCGCCGGGGCCCGACCAGATCGTCGAACGCGGCATGCAGTCGTGCCGTGTTGGCCGCCTCGACGAACGGCGACTCCGTGAACATCCCCAGGCGAATGACTGGCTGCGTCCACGTGGCGCGATCGTCCGGGCTGCAGCCCGTCGCCCGCCACAGGATGGCGCGGGCCTCATCCGCCAACGTGCGAGGAAACGCCTCGTCGATGCGGACGAACCCATCGCTGATGAACTGCTCGATCTGTGCGGGCGTCAGCCCGCCGGGAGCTGGGGTAGTCTCGTCCATCTGTGAACCATGACACGCATGACTGACGACATCCGGCGCTGGCGTCCACGGAGGACGGCATCCGTCGCTTTCTCGTCCGTGAGACGTGCGTTGGCGTTCGTCCTCAGGAGTGCTTCAGCCCCAACGGGTTGTCTGGTCTCTACGCGGGCACGCTCACGCCCAATCCGGCGACGCCCTATCCGCACCTGTTCGACACCACGGTCGCGAGTGACAGGGCCCGCTGGGACTGGCTGAGAATTCGAACCGGCTATCAGCAGACCCACGTCGGTGTCGAACCGCTGTAGGCCGACCGCCGTTACCCGCCGCAATGCTCGGACAGGAACCGGAAGACATCGTCCGCCCAGAGCGCGCTCCCTCTCCACGCGAAGCTATGGCCCTCCGCCCGCGACTGACCGAACCTCGGGTAGATCTTCACCGCTGCCGTCTTGCCCGCCTCTCGCATCGCTCCCGAAAGCGCGTAGCTCGGCGACACGTCGTAGTCGTTCTCGGCTTGAATGAACAGGATCGGGACGCGGGCGCGACGCACCGCGCCGTCCATCAGGCGACGCAGGCCCGGTGCGGCCGCCCAACTCTCCGCGCCGCCTGCCGCGTCCACCGCCGCACAGTAGTCCGCCCGTTCGGCCGCGAGGACGGCCATGATCCCGCCGAAGGAGTTGCCGGCGGTGGCAATGCGACCAGCCTGCGCGAACGGCTGGCGCCACAGCCAGTCGAACGCCACGCGCTGATCAACGAACTGCTCGGTGTAGAGCAGGCGCACCATGGTCGCCGCGCCCGCGCGTTGCGCCCACACATGGGTCGCGAATCCTCCGCACAGCGTGAGCGCGACAACCGCAGCCAGGCGCGTGGCACGTCGCTGCCGCCGCAACACGCCGAACCACACGAGCGCCAGCAGTGGCACCACCACCGCGCAGCCCTGCCAGAGTCCCCGCCGACGCGCGTCAGCGATGTCGTCGCCGATGTAACGGCCAGCCTGGGCGCTGAGACCCTGCCCGCGGCGATACGGCGCGAAGAAGACCCAACCCCGGCTGGCAAACACTGGCCCCAGCACCTCGAAGGCCTGCTGGTTGAGCATGCCGGGGGCGCTGCCGTGGTTGTAGAGGACGGCCGGAAAGGGTCCCGGTCCGACGGGCCGATAGAGCACGCCGTGCAGGGTGCGGTCGCCCGCATCGATGGTGACCACCTCAGGGGCGGCGGGTGGCGGCTCTGGTCGCGGCTCGGACTGCAGAGGCCGAGGCAGAGCCAGAACAGCCAGGCCGAGAAGCAGGGGACCTACGTGCGTTCGCATCATCTCCGCCGCGTGCGGGGGCAGTGTACCGAAGTCCGTTGCGGACAGGCGCGGCTCGGGGGATGCAGAATGACGGCATGCGTCCCCAACGCCACTCCTGGGCCTCCTGGCCGAGATGACGGGCGTCACGCTGCCAGCGGCCTGACTCACGACGATGCCTGCCCCCACACACGCGCGGTACAAGGTCGTGGCGCTCGCCACGTGCCTGGCGGTGATCACGCACCTCGATCGCGCGTGCATCGCCACCCTGGCGCCCGGCATCATGCGCGACCTGGGCCTGACCACCGTGCAGATGGGCTACGTCTTCACGTCGTTCCAACTGGCGTACGCCCTGTTCGAGATTCCCACCGCACGCTGGGCCGACCGCAAGGGCACCCGCCTCGTGCTGGCGCGCATCGTCGTGTGGTGGTCGCTGCTCACGGCGGCCACCGGCGCCGCCACCAGCTACGCGGGCCTGCTGGCCACGCGGTTCTTCTTCGGTGTCGGGGAGGCCGGCGCGTGGGGCTGCGTCGCTCGCACCTTCTCGCGATGGATCCCCCGTCGCGAGCGCGGCACCGTGCAGGGCATCTTCTTCGCGGGCGCGCACCTGGTCGGCGGCCTGACCCCGGCGCTGGTGCTGTGGCTGCTGCAGTACCTGTCGTGGCGACAGATCTTCGTCGCCTTCGGCGCGCTGGGCTTCGTGTGGACGGCGGTCTGGCTGGCCTGGTTCCGCAACGACCCCTCGGAGCACTCCAGCGTCAACCCGGCGGAACTCCAGGTGATCGTCGCCGACCGTGCGCCGGAGGCGGACCACCCCTCGGGACTCGGCTACTGGCGCGCGCTCGCGGGCAGCCGGAACATGATCGCGCTCAGCCTCATGTACATCCCGAACTGCATGATCTTCTACTTCTGCATCACCTGGCTGCCGACGTACCTGCGGCAACGCCACGGGTTCGAGGCCGCGAGTCTCGGCCTGTTCGCGGGGCTCCCCCTCATCGT
Source organism: Luteitalea sp. (assembly GCF_022842525.1). Classification (NCBI taxonomy): domain Bacteria; kingdom Pseudomonadati; phylum Acidobacteriota; class Vicinamibacteria; order Vicinamibacterales; family Vicinamibacteraceae; genus Luteitalea; species Luteitalea sp. The sequence goes on along the minus strand of NZ_JALHPM010000002.1, from coordinate 90,796 downwards.
CAGCATGCCCGGCGACTTGCTGGGCGGCGTGGTGACCGACCGCCTGGCGTCGCGCTACGGCCTGCGCATCGGACGGTGCGGCCTCGGTGCGGCGTCGTATCTGATCGCGGGCGTGGCGTTGCTGTTGGCCGCCCGCTCGTCGTCGCCGATCACCGCGGCCGTGCTGATCGCGGCGGCGACCGGCATGACCATGTTCACGCTGGGTGCCGCCTGGGCGACCGTCATCGAAGTCGGCCGCAATCAGGTGGGCGTCGTCGGGGCCACGATGAACTCGGTCGGCAACCTCGCCGCGATGCTGAACCCGCTGATCGTGGCGTACTCCGTGCAGTGGTTCGGCAACTGGAACGTGCCCCTGTACGTGATGGGGGTGTTGTTCGTCATCGGTGCCGTCTGCTGGGTGGTGGTCGATCCCGAGCGGCCCGTGTTCGCCAACGCCTGACCCTCACTCCCACGGCGAAGCGGCGCAGACGCTCAGCGCTGGCAGGTGGGGCAGTAGAACGTCGACTTCGCGCGGCGCTCGACGTCGAGCACCGTGGCGCCGGTATGTCTGGCGGTGAAGGCGGGTGGAAACGCCTACCGCAGATTCGCCCGACGCAGCAGCACGTGCTCGAATCGCGCGTCCTTCATGGTCGGCATCAGCAGCCGACGCGCCGCCTCGACTTCCGGCAACTCCGGCACGAACTCCGATGCGACCACACCGTACAGTAGGGGTATGGTGACGAGGCGCCCGTGGCAGGCGCGGTTGTTGTGGGTCGACTGCACCGCCGGCGCACTCGTCGGCGTGTTCCTGCTGCTGCTCAGCCCGTGGCTTGCCCCCCTGTACGGGCTGCCGCAGGGCCTGATCCTCTTCAACGCCGCCGCCAACCTGCTCTACGGGGCCTACTCCTTCTCGCTGGCGCGACGAGCCATACGGCCGATGCGCCTGCTCGTCCTGCTCGTCTGCGCGAACGCAGCATGGAGCGTCGTGTGCCTGGGGCTGGTCGTCCGGTACTGGCACGACGCCAGCGTTCTCGGCATGGCGACCCTCGTCGGCGAGTCGCTGTTCGTCGGCGGCCTGGCCGCGCTCGAGTGGCGGCATCGGGAGTCGCTCGCCCTTGCGCCGAGCGGCACTCGAGCGCAGTGACGTGAACGGCCTACGGCCGGCGGGGCAACTCCCTCGATGAGCCTGTCACCGCCCGACGGTGGAGCGTGCCGCTCCTGAGCCTCCAATCCGCTCCACGTAGCCGACACAGAGCTCCGTCAGGTGCGTCCGGAGCAGGGCGACCATCGGCGCTGGGGCGCCGGCTTCGAGCAGGGCCTGTACCGGCCCGGTGGTCGCCGTCGACAACATCAGCGCCGTTACCGCCGGATCCTCGAACGTCGCGTCGGGCGCAGTGGCCAACATCGCCGCAATCGCCTGCTGCGCTCTCAGGCTGGCGGCGCGGACGAGCACATCGCCGTCCACCTCGGCACCGGCCGAGTACAGCGCGCGCGATTCGTCCACCCGTCGGATCTTCGCGTCGATGAACGCGTGGCACAGCGACGTCACCATGACCCGCAATGGCGCGCCGCGGTTCATCGCGCACGCCTGCTCCACGACGCCGACGATCTCGCCGAGATGGCGCTGCTTGACCGCGGCCACGAGCGAACGCTTGTCGGCGAAGTACTGGTAGAGCGTTCCCACCGAGACGCCCGCGCGGGTGGCCACCCTGGTGGTGGTCAGGCGCGTCAGGCCATCCCGGATCAGAACCTGAATGGTGGCATCGAGGATCGCGGTCACGGTGACGCCGGATCGCGCTTGCGACGGCATTTTCCGGGGCTGAAGTCGAGGGGTGAGCTCCGTCGGCATATGCGAATTCCCAACTGAAGGATCCGTCACATATTATCCGAAGCATGCTTCATGTTCATCTGATTGCCTCGATGATTTTCGCCGTAGCCCTCGCATCGCCGGCGCTCGCCGAGACGGCGCGACAGGGGGCGCCCACGCCCGTCGGCCTCTGGCGCACGTACGGCGACGATGGGCGGACGGCCCGAGGTCTGGTGCGCATCACCGAGCAGGATGGCGAGCTCGGCGGAACGCTGGTGGGCAGCCTCGCGCCCGGCGAGGATCCGGGCAAGGTCTGCCGCCGCTGTCCGGGGAATCGCAAGGACCAGCCCCTGAAGGGCCTCGTCTTCATGACCGGACTTCGCTGGCAAGGCTCGGCATACGGTGGCGGCGAGATCCTCGATCCCGACAGCGGTGCCCTCTACAAGGTCACGATCCGCCTCGAGCCCGGCGGACGGCGGCTCGTCGTGCGCGCCTACCGTGGAATCTCCCTGCTCGGTCGGTCGCAGACCTGGGAGCGCGTCGAATGAGTGGCATGGACGGGTTGCACTGCGTGGTCACCGGGGCGAGCGGTGGTATCGGCGCCGCCATCGCCGAGACGCTTCTCCGCGACGGCGCCGCGGTCACGTTGGTGGCTCGCGAGAGCACACGCCTCGACTCGACCACGGCGCGGCTGCAGGAACTGGGCGGGGCGACGCGTGTGCGCGCGATTGGCGCGGACCTGTCGGTGCAGGCGGACGTGCGACGGGCATTCGCGTCGCTCGTCGAGCGACCCGTCGACGTGCTCGTGCTGAACGCGGCCTTCGTGCCCGAGGCCCGCCGCCTGACCATCGACGGCATCGAAGAGACCCTCGCCGTCAATCACCTCGCTCCCTTTCTGCTGGTGCAGTTGGCGCGACCCCACCTCAAGCCGGGTTCCCGCATCGTCGTGGTCGGCGCAGACCCGACCATCCTGGCGGCCCAACCGGTGCAGATCGACGACCTGCAGATGCAGCGCAACTTCTCCCCGACCAGGGCCTACATGCGCACCAAGAACATGAGCGCCATGTTCACGTATGCGCTGGCACGGCGACTCGAGGGCACGGGCGTCACCGCCAACGCCGCGCATCCCGGGATCATCCGTACGCAGCTGGCGCGTCGTGCGACCGGGCTGATCAAGCTCGCACTGTCGCTCGTGGGGCCCGTGTTGCCAGGGCCCGAGCGCGGGGCCGATACGCCGGCCTGGCTCGCAAGGGCGCCCGAGGTCTCGGGCGTGAACGGACGGTTCTTCGTCAAGCGGCGCGCGGTGACCACCGCCGCGCACACGCGGGACGTCTGGCGGCAGGAGCAGCTCTGGCGCGCGAGCGCCGCGCTGGTCGGAGTCGACGCGTGATGGCCGCACACAGCAAGTCCGTGCTCATCACGGGCGTGTCGTCAGGCATCGGACTCGGCGCCGCGCGCATGTTCACGAGAGCGGGCTATCGCGTCTTCGGTACCGTTCGCTCGGATCGGGACGCACACAGCGTCAGGGCAGCGTGCGGTGGTCTGGCGACCCCTGTGGTGCTCGACGTGCGCGACCTGGACCGCGTGGCCCGATTGCCGCAGGTGCTGGGGGAGCTGGGACTGCACGAACTCGACGGGCTCATCTGCAATGCCGGCGTGATTCGTACGGGCCCCGTCCTGACGCAGCCACTTGCCGACATCGAGGTGCAGATCGCGGTCATCGTGGCGCCTGGCGCCGTGCAGAGCCGCATCTGGCAGAAGGCGTCGGCATCGGCACAGTGCGCGAACATCGGATCGGTGTACCGCCAGCCCTACCGGCGGTTCGAGGAGCTCTCACGCGCAATCGAGGCAGGCGGATACACCGCCGACGAGGCGGGCAGGTTTCTCGTCAGGGTCTTCGAAGCGCGCTCGCCCCGGACGCGGTACGCCGCCGTCCGCGGCCGGCTGGTCAACTGGACGATCCCATCATTGCTGCCCGACCGCTGGCTCGACATGGTGATGCGTCGAACCCTCGCCCTCTCATGACCACGTTCATCGTCACCGGCGCCACTCAGGGCCTTGGACTCGCGACGGCTCGCGCGCTGGCCGCCGACTCGCGCCGACGGGTGGTGTTGGCGGTGCGCGACCTCGACCGTGGGCGCGCCGCCGCCGCCGCCATCGGATCCAACGTCACCGCATTGCCGCTCGACCTGGCGTCGCTCGGTGACATCGAGCGGTTCATCGCCGACTGGCAGGGCGACCTCGCCGGGCTGGTCAACAACGCCGGGGTCCAGATCACCGATGACACCCGCCTGACCTGTGATGGCTACGAGGAGACGTGCGCCGTGAACCATCTGGGCGCCGTGGCCTTGACGCTGGGCCTGTTGCCGCGGCTGGTCGGTGGGCGGGTGCTGTTCATCGGGAGTGGCACACACCACCCGGGCAACAGGATGGCCTCGCTGTTCGGGTTCCGCGGCGCACGTCTGACCTCGGTTCGCGCGGCGGCCCGGGGCGACCACGACGACGCGGCGTCGATCCGACAACGCGGTCTCGACCGCTACGCGACGTCGAAGTTCTTCAACATGGTGACGGCCGTGGAGTTGGCCCGACGCCATCCGGCCGAGGTCACGTCGTTCTTCGCGTTCGACCCGGGGCTGATGCCGGGCACGGGCCTCGCGCGCACTGCCCCCCTCGCCGCACGCCTGGCGTGGTCATCGGTGCTCCGCTGGGTGGCGCCCCTCCTTCCCGACACGAGTACGCCGACGCGCTCGGGCGCCACGGCCGCGTGGATCATGACCGCCGATGCTGCCGAGGCGAGCAGCGGCGCGGTGTTCGCCCACGACGGAGCACACGCGCGAAGGGTCTGGGACCGCGTCTTCGATCCGGCCACGGGACGTCTGGTCGTCGACGAAAGCGTCGCGCTCGTGCAGCAGCGCCGAGGCGCGCGCTGAGCCGAGCCCAAGGGGCAGACGACCTGCAACCGAGTGTCCACCGCCGGCGCTGCTAGAATCTCGGCCTGCCCTCCACGCCGAACGAGGAGCCGTATCGCTGGGTGAGTCACCCGCGCTGGTACCTGGGGGTCTGCCTCGGTACTCCGTGCACCTGCAGTTGCCAGAGTCGCGCGGCCCAGCCGATCGCGTCGTGCCAGTGACCGTGAGGACTGCCGCTGCCAGGACTGCCACTACAGCCAGCGTGTGTCGGTCACGTCGAGGCGAGAGCGGACCATGGCCGACGTCGGACGGTGCTGATCGTGGTCGCAGTCGTACGGCGTGCTGTTCGCCGCCATGGGCGACTCCACACACGGCAGCTGGAACGTGCCCCTGTACGTGATGGGGGTGTTGTTCGTCATCGGTACCGCCTGCTGGGTGATCGTCGACCCGGAACGCCCGGTGTTCGACGAGGGCCTGGCACCCGGCGCGAGCGCACCGCCGTTGTACACTCCGCCGCGGAGACACCGGCGATGACGCGAGCATTCATGTTCCTGGCGCTGGCACTGCCGACGCTGTCCGGGGCTGCCGTCGTGCCGGAAGGCGTCGTCCCCGGGCACGCCTTCGACCGTTACACGATCACCACGCCAGGGCAGCCGACAGCCGTCACGTTCTATCTGTCCACGGGCGCCGACCCCGCCAGACCGCGTCCTCTCGTGGTGTGGGTGCAGGGAACGGGGTGTGAGTCCCACTTCTCCGGCGGACAGGGCGGCGTGCCCACCGGCGGACTCCTGACGCTCGTGCGTACGGCTGCAGGCCAGGACGTCATCGCGATGGGCGTGGAGAAGCCCGGCGTTCCCTATCTGCATGCGGAGCCGCGGCGGCTCCAGGACTGCCCGGCGGACTTCCTCCGCGACTTCACCCTCGACCACTGGGCGGCAACGATCGCGGCCGCCATCGCGGCGGCTCGAGCCCTGCCCGGGATCGACCCGACACGCGTCCTGGTGATGGGACACTCGGAAGGGGGGATCGTCGCCATGCGCGTCTCCAACGTTGCCCCAGGCGTGACGCACGCGGCGTCGCTCGCGGGCGGCGGCCTGGTCTATCTGTTCCACATCGCGGAGTACGTGCGCGGCACTGGTGGCAACCCCGACGAGGATGTGTACCGTTGCTGGGCGCAGGTACGTGCCGCGCCGACCGCCATCGACAGGTTCTGTTGGGGCGGCACGTATCGGCAGTGGGCGTCGTTCATGGCCACATCCATCCTGCGGGAGGCCCTCGCATCACGGGCTCGCTTGTACTTCGTGCACGGCTCTGCCGACAGCCAGAACACCATCACCGGCTTCGATGCCCTTCGAGCAGAGCTCTCGGCCGCAGGGCGTGAGGCGGTCTTCGAGCGCCTCGAAGGCGCCGACCACGCCCTCGACCTGCCCGGACGCACACCGCCGGAGGGCCTCCAGGCGACGTTCGGCCGAGTCGTCAGGTGGTTCGCCGCCAGGTGATGGAGGTCGTCCATGTCCACTCCAGAACCCCCGTCAGACCCGTTCGACCGCAAGCCGCAGCACACGCACGCCGGGGACCCCCAGGTGGAGGCCCGGGACGTTTCCGCTTTCCGAGATGCCGTCCGCGCGGCCGATGTCGGTCGCGCACGGGACCTCCTGGCCGCTCCACACGTCCGCGCCATCGTGAACGAGCCGCTGTTCGACTTCGGCCAGCGCGCGGCCCATGTCGCCGCCGGCCACGAGCCGATGCTCGCGGTGCTGATCGAGGCTGGCGCCGACCTCAACCTGAAGAGCATCTGGGAGAACGGGCCGTACACGGTGCTCGACAACGCCACCGAGGCGACCGTCCCGTTCCTGCTCGCACACGGGGCGACACTGACCCCTCACGTCGCCGCACGACTCGGCTGGCTCGATCGTCTCCAGGCTCTGCTCGACGAAGACGCGACGCTCGTGCACGCACGCGGCGGCGACGGGCAGCAGCCACTGCACCTGGCACGCACGAGTGCCGTCGCCGATCTGCTGCTTGCGCGCGGCGCGGACATCGACGCGCGCTGCATCGACCACAGGTCCACACCCGCGCAGTACGCCCTCGGCGATCGGCCCGACGTCTGTCGCCACCTGCTCGCACGCGGAGCGACGCCCGACATCTTCATGGCCGCGCGGCTCGGAGACGCCGACCTGGCGACGCGCCTGATCGCTGCCGACCCCTCGTGCCTCGGCGCACGCGTCAACGAGCCGGGCTACGCGCTGGTGCCGCCCTTCAGCATCTACTGCTGGTCGCTCGGGTTCGGGCTGTCGCCGCACGACGTGGTGCGCAAGTACGGCCAGCACGCCGTCGCTGCCGTACTCGACGCGGCGAGTCCCCGCCGCGTGCGGCTGCTCAGCGCCCTGCTGGCGGTCGACGAGACCGCTGTCGCCGCCATCCTGGCCGACGACCCCGCACTCGTGTCCGGGTTGTCGCGGGACGACCACGGCCGCCTCGCCCAGGCCATCTTCCACGGACACGTCGCGGCGGCGTCGCTGATGCTGCGTGTCGGGTTGGATCCGGCGGCGCCCGGCATCGATGGCGGCACGGCGCTCCACGCGGCCTGCTGGGTGGGCCACGTCGCGATGGTCGAACAGGTGCTGGCCCGCGGTGGCGTCCCGATCGACCTCCGCGATCCCGTGCACCAGAGCCCGCCGCTCGGCTGGGCCGCGTTCGGGTCGGTGCACCGGCGCGCATCTGGGGCCGACTACCCGGCCGTGATCGACCGTCTCGTGGCTGCAGGCGCCGACGTGCATGCCGTCGGGAACGGGGAGGGTCGGTCGCTGCTCGACATGGCCGCTGGCAATCCGGCGGTCCAGGAATCACTACGCCGCCACGGCGCGCGTTGAGAGCGCGGCCATCGTCCTGGGGACGGCGCTCATGCTCTGATCGTGGTCACCTCGTGATCACCGGTGGCATGGGCGGCCAGGCGCGCATCGAAGGTCACCACGCGTCCGCGGCTGTGCCGTGCCAACTGCACGAGGTAGGCATCCATGACCTGCTGATGCCCTTGCGCGTGCTGCAGGGTGCTGGCGTCGAGACCCGGCAGGTCGTTCCAGAAGCGGTGCCGCGCGTGTGCGGTCAGTCGAACGAGCAGGGTTGCGGCCTCCTGCGGCGTCACGAAATCGGGTGAATAGGACGGATTGGCCGAGAGGCGCACGAAGGCAAGCTGCGTGAGCGCGCAGGTCGCCCAGCCATGGCGCGACTCCCTGCGGAACCACTGGTGCGCTGCCTGATGATGCTGGTGCGACGGCCACGTCAGCGCCAGCAGCACGTTCACGTCGAGCAGGGATGGCGTCACGGCCGTTCGTCGGCCAGCAGATCCGAGGCACGCCCGGATGGAATCACCGGCGCGTTGGCACTGACCCTGAAGACCGGCAACCCGTTGCGGGTCGCGTGCTCGTTCCCGGCGCGCAGCCCTCGCCGCGCCAGTTGCGAGAGCACCTGCCCGAGTGTCTTTCCGGAGCCGCTGGCCAGGGCCCGGGCCGCCTCCGCGACATCATCGTCGAGCGTGATGGTGGTCCGCATGCTGATACTGTGATGCGCTGATGTCGTGATGTCAATCGCCGCACGCCATCCCGCGACCCTGCGGCGACCGACGCCGGCGGTGCAGCCGGCGCGACGGCGCCACGGTGCCAGGCAGGCCCACCGGCGCGCTCGAGGCGAGCACCGACTCCGCGCGCGCGAGCATCCGGCGCCACAACGTCGAGGGATCGACGTCGAACACGATCGACGCATCGCCGTCGATGACGCGCCAGGCCTGCTGGCGCACCTCGCGCTCCAGTTGCTCCGCACTCCATCCGGCGTACCCGGCGTACACGCGCAGACGGCGGTCGTCGGCGCCCGCGGCGATGCGCTCGCGCAGCACCGCGCCGTCGCTCACGAGGGACACGCCGCGGGTCACCTCGCGGCAGCCGTCGCAGGCTCCGCGCGACAGCGCGATCACGGTGTCCGGCGACACCGGCCCGCCGACGAACACCCGTGCGCCGACGCTCGTCACCGGGGCGAGGTCAGGGAGCACGCGCGCCAGCGGCACCTCGGACGGGCGCGTGAGGACGAGGCCCGCCGCACCGCCGGGACCGTACTCGATGAGCAGCACCACCGTATCGCTGAAGTTCGGGTCGGGCAGGTTGCGAGCGGAGACCAGCATCGTGCCTGCCGCCAGCTGACGGACGATGACCTCGCGACCGGGCTGCGGCTCGGCTGGTCCGGCGGCGCTCAGCAGGCACGCGCAGGCGAGCGCGCCGCGCGACCCCGGCCCCGCCACGACCCGCCAGACACGCCACCTGTGGTGCATCCGGCTGCGGATCCCTCCTCCATCTTGTGGCCTGGCACGCTCCATGCTTTCAACCTCCGCAGCGAATGCCGGTCGTCGAGCCGCCCTCACGGGGCCGCGAGGACGGCCGGAAACGGCGATACTGCGCGGGATGACCACGTTGCTCGTTCTCCTCGCCGGCCTGGCCGGTCTCGTGGCTGGGGCGGAGCTGCTGGTCCGCGGCGCCTCGAAACTGGCGCTCTCGTTCGGCCTCTCGCCCCTGGTGGTCGGCCTCACGGTCGTCGCCTTCGGCACCAGCGCGCCCGAGGTCGCGGTGTCGGTGGGCGCGGTGCTGGAGGGCCAGACCAACATCGCCATCGGCAACGTGGTCGGCAGCAACGTCCTCAACGTGTTGCTCATCCTCGGGGTCTCGGCACTGATCACGCCGCTGGTCGTCCACCTGCAGATCATTCGCCAGGAGGTGCCCATCATGATCGGCGCCTCCGTGCTGCTGCTGCTGTTCGCGCTCGACGGCAGGCTCGCCCTGCACGAGAGCGCGCTGCTGGCGGTCGGCGTGGTCGCCTACACCGTGTTCCTGGTCGTGCAGTCGCGCCGTGCCAGCGGCGAGGGGACCGCAGACTACGACGCGGAGGTCCGGCCCGCCACCTCCGGCGCCCTCGACGCCTCGCTGCCGGTGCAACTGCTGCTCGTCGTCGTCGGGCTGGCGCTGCTGGTGCTCGGCGCACGCGGGCTGGTGCACGCGGCGATCACCGTCGCGCAGCAACTGGGCCTGTCGGATGTGGTGATCGGCCTGACCGTGGTGGCTCTCGGCACCTCCCTGCCCGAAATCGCCACCTCGATCATGGCCGCGGTCAAGGGCGAGCGCGACATCGCGGTCGGCAACGTGGTCGGCAGCAACACCTTCAACATCCTGGGCTGCCTGGGCCTGTCTGGCCTGGTGGCGGGCACCCAGGGCCTGCAGGTGCCCACCGCGATGCTCAACTTCGACCTCTGGGTGATGCTCGCCGTCGCGCTGGCGTGCTTGCCCGTGTTCATGACCGGGCGCCAGATCGCACGCTGGGAGGGCGCGGTATTCGTCGCGTACTACCTCGCCTACACCGCCTACCTGGTGCTGGCCGCGCAGCAGCACGCGGCCGCGCTGAGCGCCTTCTCGACGGTGATGCTCAGCTTCGTCGTGCCGCTCACGGTCATCACGCTGGTGGTGATGCTGGTGCGGCGCCCGAACCCGTCGTCGGCTTGAGAAAGCCGTTCACGTCCAGCCAGTGCGTGAACGCCTCGAACCAGCGATTGCTGGTGCGGTTCGGGTTGCCGAGACCGAAGCCGTGGCCGCCGTTCTGATACAGGTGGAATTCGACCGGCCTGCCCGCGTCGAACCAGGACTTGACGACGCCGAACTGGCCCCGGAAGAGGAAGTCGTCGGTGGCAATGGCGGTGAACATCGGAGGTGCATCCTTGGGCACCTCCACCGGGCCCATGCCGCCATAGATCGGACCGATGAAGGCCAGCTTCATGGTCTTCGAGTTGAGCGTGCTGTGCATCGTCAGGCCGGCGCCGGCGGAGAAGCCGATCATGCCGAGGCGCGTGGTGTCGACGCCCCATTCCCTCGCCCGCTTGACGATCAGCGCATACGCCGCTTCGGCATCCTGGAGTTGATTGGACAGGTCCCATCGAGGCGGTGCTGGCGGCGGCGCTGCCCCAGCCGCACCGGACGGTGGAGTGGCCGCGGCAAAGGTGCGCTCCATCGACTGCTTGAGCCCTTCGAGGGAGTCCGGCGTCGGCTGCAGGCGGTACTTGAGCACGAACGCGGCGATACCTTTCGCATTCAGCGCCTGCGCCACCTCCCAACCCTCGTTACCCATCGACAGCCAGCGAAACCCGCCGCCGGGCGCCACGATGACAGCAGCGCCGTTCGCCGTCCCCGGTTTCGGCAGGAACGGCGTCAGCGTCGCCGTGGACACGTTGCGCGCCATCGGGTCGCCCCACTGGCGGAACCAGCTTTCCTTCGCGGTCTGTCCCTCGACCCCACCGGTGCCGAGCGGAATGGCGTTGGGCTCGGCGGGGGCGTCGAGTGGATAGATCGTGCCGTCCTGCGCGTAGGCAGACGAGCCGAGCGCGAGCAGACCGGCGAGCACCGCCGTGCGGGTCAGGGACGGGAGCAAGGGCACAAGCATGTTGTCCTCCGAGGTGTGCGTGCAGTGTACCGAAGTCCCGCACCTGCACCCGGTGGGCCTACTTCGCCGGTGGCCCCAGGATGAAAGTGACGCGCAGGTTGACGCCGCCGGTCGGGTTGAACCCGAGGAAGGTCTGCCGCTGCTCGCCGGTCCATCCCGCGAAGTTGCCCGCCCCGCCGGTGACGATGCTCTGACGCGTCGGCTGCTCGCAGAGGACCGGCATCGCGCCCTCACACACGGGGCGGCACCGCCGTGCCGGCCAGCAGTCCGCCGTCGACGGTGAACTCCGCGCCGGTGGTGTAGGCCGACTCGTCTGCGGCCAAATGCACCGCCACGGCCGCGACCTCGTCCGGCGTGCCGAAGCGTCGCAACGGCGTGTCCCTGGTGAAGTCGGCCATTCGCGCCTCCCGCTGCGGCCCGTCGCCGAGCAGCGGCTCCCACATCGGCGTGAGGATGGCCGCCGGCTGGATGACGTTGCAACGGATGCGCAGGCCCTGCTCGGCACAGTAGAGTGCGACGGTCCTCGTGTGGTTGCGGACCGCTCCCTTGCTGGAGGCGTACGCGGCGGCACCGGGGATGCCGACGACACCGGAGCGCGATCCGATGTTGATGATCGAGCCCGTCCCGCCCGCCTGGCGCATCACCCGGATTGCGTGCTTGCAGCCGAGGAAGACGCCGTCGAGATTGGTGGCGTGCACGGCGCGCCACTGGTCGAGCGTGACGTGTTCCGGGTCGTGCGCCGCCCCGAACTCGTCGAACCCGGTGATGCCGGCGTTGTTGACGACGACGTCGAGGCGACCGGCGAGTTCAAGACACCGGTCGAGTACCCGCTGCCACTCCGTCTCGTCGCGGACGTCGAGCCGCTCGTAGCGGGCAGGAGCGCCGAGCGCGGACGCCGCTGCCAGACCGACATCGTCGAGGATATCGGTGAGCACGACGCGGGCTCCCTCGATCGCCAACGCCCGCGCGATGGCTTCGCCGATGCCGCGCGCCGCCCCCGTGACCAGTGCCACCTTGCCCGCGAGCCGTGCCATGCCGCCTCCTGTCCCGGCACCTTACACCGCCGGGAACGTCAGGCCGAAGCGTTCACAGAGCGCCTGCACGCTGTCGACCGGCATGTCGAGGGCGTACTTCTGCTTGATCGCCGGTGCCCGGGTCTCGTCCTGGTGCACCGGGTCGACACCGAGCGCGCGTTCGGCTTCAAGGAGTTCGACCTGGTCCAGCTCATTCGCCGCGTGCATCAACCCGGCGGCCTGGTCGTCCCTAGCCGTCGTCGCCGATGACGTGCACGACGACCGACCGGGTGTGCGGGGCGCGACGATGCTCCCAGACGTAGATGCCCTGCCAGGTGCCGAGGCAGAGGCGCCCTTCGGCCACCGGCACGCTCAGGTTCACCGTCGTGAGTGCCGTCCGCACATGCGCCGGCATGTCGTCCTCGCCCTCCGCGGTGTGGATGAACAGCGGATCGCCGTCGGGCACCAGCCGTGCGAAGAACCGCTCGAAGTCACGACGGACGTCGGGGTCGGCGTTCTCCTGGATCAGCAGCGAGGCCGAGGTGTGCTGCAGGTGGAGCGTGCAGAGGCCCGTCTGCACCGCGGCCTCAGCGACACATCGCTGGACGTCCCGCGTGATCTCCTGGAACCCGCGCCCTCTCGTCGAAATCCTCAGCGTGGACAGTGCCTGGCGCATCATCTGCCGTCGAATGGTACGCGGGAACTCGAGAGACGACGAAGCGAACGCGGCGTTGACACTACACTCAATCCATGAACATCTCCGAGCTGTTCACGAGCGTGCAGATGCTGATGCGTGAGCTCACGTTCGGCGCCGCACCCACCGGCGCCTTCGTGCTCAATCCCGGCGACGCCGGGCTGCTCGCGTCGCTCGACCGCCTGTCTGCCGACGAGGCGTCCATGTCGTCGCATGGTGGGGCGTCGATCGCCGCCCATGTCGCCCACGTGTCGTACGGGCTGTCGTTGATGAACCGCTGGGCTGCCGGCGAGCAGCCGTTCGACTCCGCCGACTGGAACGCCGCCTGGCAGATGCGCGACGTGTCGGAGGACGAGTGGCATCGGCTGCGTGCGGAACTGCGTACGCACATCGAGCACTGGCTCGCGACCGTCGTCGTACCCCGCGCACTGACACCGGTCGAGTTGAACGGCGTCGTCGGCAGCGTCGTACATCTTGCCTATCACGTGGGCGCCATCCGGCAGATTCATGCCGGCGCGCGCGGCCCGAAGGATGGTCAGCGTTGAAGCACCTGCTCTGGGTGGACTGCACGGCCGGCGCGGTCGCCGGCGTGCTCATGCTGTCGCTCAGCGGCTGGCTCACGCGCCTGTACGCGCTTCCGCTGCGCCTGCTCCTGCTGATCGGCGCGGCCAACCTGCTGTACGGGGCCTGTTCGTTCATGCTGGCGCGGCGTGCGCACCGGCCCATGTCGCTCGTCGTGCTGCTGGTCGGCGCCAACGCGGCGTGGAGTCTCGTGTGTCTCGCTCTGGCGGCGCGGTACTGGACCCAGGCGAGTGCGTTCGGCCTCGCTCAGTTGGTCGGCGAGGCGGTGCTCGTCGGCGGCCTGGCGGCGCTCGAGTGGCGACATCGCGACCTGCTCGCCACCGAGCCCTGAGTCGTCGACGGCTCACACCCATGGCACTCTGTGGCGACCATGGGCACACACGTCGGGTTCGTCGAGGCGATCTTCAGGTATCCCGTGAAGGCCATCGTGCGCGCGAACGGCAACAACGCCGGCGTCTGCGGGACGGTCACGCGTGTCGGCCGTCTGGCGGTGGGCCAGGCCGTCTATCGCGTGTGATATCGACGGATCTCGGGGAGATACGGTTCGAGGCCCTGAAGCACGGCCACGACCCAGGCGGCCACGACCGGGCCGGGTACCGGCCTCTCGCGGTACGTCGTCAGAACCTCCGGCACAGTCAGGGTGTCGGCCGCGCAGCACCCCTGCAGCAGCCACTCGGTCGCGATCTTCACGAACACGTCGCGCGAGTAGGCCACGCGCACCTCCCGCCGGCTTGCCCCCTGCCCAATCCAGTCATCTGAGCGAACGACGGGCTGACCGCCAACGATGAGCCAGCTCGCCCGGACGGGCACGTGATGGAACGCCTCCCGGGCGACGTCTTCGGCTTCCTGCCGGAGTGTCTTGGCATGGAAGTAGGGCGGGTCGTAGACGGGACGGGCGTCACCAGGAATCGGGCGCAGCAGGCGCCGGTTCTCGCGATGGTGGTCCAGGAGCAGGTTCTTCGTGCGGCGGTAGGTCGCATGGTGCACCAGCGCGTCGGCAGGCATCGCGCGCCACGCCTGGCGGCGGACGCTCCGCGGACGGCCGACCTCGCCGTCAGGGCTCGGTTCGAGCGACTCGATGGTGCCGGCGCCCGGTGTCTCGTCACTCGCCGTCGACGCGGCGAACACCTGCTCTCCCTGCGCACCCCGAGCGAGCGCGGCGGTGGGCTGGAGCCGGCGCAAGGCCGAGATGACACCGTGGGGCGTCGTGTGGCTGCCGCCTTCGCGTTCGAGCGTCCACAGGTACATCTCGAGCATCCAGGCCAGCGCGATGTCCGAGAGGCCGCGGTCCTGATAGCCGCCTCCCACGTTGGAATGCACGCCGCGAAACCACACCTCGTAGTGGCGGGCCTGGCTCTCCGTTCGTGCCGGGCGGATCAGGGCGAACGTCGCGCGCACTTCGTCGAGCGCCATGGCGTGAAAGCTGCGGCGGACGTTGGGCGGAATGGTCGACACGCGCCAGCGCGTCGTCGGACGGTTACGAAATGGCCCGATTGGCAGGCCAATGCTCGCCACGGTATCCCACACGCCCAGGAACCGGATGGGCGGCGGATCGTCCGCGCTCGGCGTGGCACCGGCCGCCGTGCGTCGCGCTTTCGGCAGCCGCCACGAGAGCCCGAGCAACGGGTCCCAGTGCCACGCGGCATGCCGGTGTGTCGGATCGCGAACGCCGTACGTGTGCACGACATTGGCGAAGTGCACGGCAGTGGCCGCTCCGCGGCTGAAGCCGATGATGTCGATGTCGGTGTCGGTCGCGTAGCGTTCGCACAGCGCCCGATACATGCGGCGGACGCGGTACTTCGCACCGACGCCGAAGGCCCCGCCGACGATCCGGCCGAGGGCTCCGAATCGTGTGCCGACACCCTGCAGGTACTCGCAGCGCTCCAGTCCGACGTACTCGCAGAAGCGGTGCACGTTCGTCTCTTCTGTGTCACGGCGGAAAGCGGCGTCCGGTCCGTACTGCGACGGCTGGACCGTGAGGATCGCGTCCTTCAGGTCCCGCAGGTTCCATGTGCCATCGAATGCGTACACCGCCATGTGCGTGCCTCGGTTCCCCTTTGCTGAGACCGCCCAGCGGGGATCTCACCTGTCGCGGCGTCGAACCCTCAGAAGTCGTCTCCCGGCGGGTCGTCTTCAGGCATGCCTGCCGGGTCGAAGCCCGGCGGATCGTCCGGTGGCATGTCGTCCGGTGGCATCCCGGTGTCGGGATCGGTCGGCGGAGGCCAGGGCGCAGGCTCGGGCGGCAGCGGGCCAGGTTCAACGTCAGGATTGGCGGGTGGCTGCGGGAAGTCGGTGGGTCTGTACGGCGTCACGTCTCGCTCCTTCGCTGGCGTGGTCAGTGCGCGGTGATTCTGCCACCGCGGCACCGGGAACTGCCAGGCGCGCATGACTGCCGAGACCGGAGCAGCTTGCGCGGCTCAGCCGTCGTCTGCCGCGCGCGGTTCGTGGGCGGTCCCCGTGGATGTGCCGCCACGGCGTCGCCGATTGCGCCCCGTACGCCTGCGAGGCACACTGGCGGCGTCAGGGCCACACACAGACGAGCGCAACATGTGCAAGACGATTTCCCAGAAGGTCCGTTTCAAGGCTGAGCCGTCGGACGTCTACCAGCTGCTCGTGACCGAAGCCGAGCAGGTGGGGCAGTCGTTCTCCATCGGGGAGGGCACCGGCATCGTCGTCGACCTCGCGCCGGCCGAACGCGTCGTACGGGCGTGGCGGGAGAGCGACTATCCCGAGGGCGTGTTCTCGATGGCGGCGTTCACGCTGCGTCGCGTGGAGACCGGGACGGAACTGAAGCTCACGCATCGCGGTGTTCCGAAGGCGCTCATCCCGCGGACCGAAGAACGCTGGCGCCGCGGGTACTGGGAGCCGATGAAGCAGAAGCTGGCGGAGGCCAAGCGGTAGGGTCCCCGGTAGGGGCGCGCCCTGGCTCAGCCTCTCAGGGCCTTGATCAGGTACACCGGGAGGGGCACACACAGGAGCGCAGCGAGTACCAGCAGCCCCAGATAGACCGGTCGCTCCGACCGCGGGGCATCGCGCCCGGCGCCGACGACGCGAAACCGCAAGTCGACCTTCCCGACCGCCGCTGCCGGATCCGGCGCGAAGACGATCGCGACCGTGGTGCCGAGCGGCGCCCTGGTCGCGTCCTTGTAGTGCCCCAGCGTGCTCCGGTAGACGACGCCGTCATGGGACCACTGTCCGGTGGCGTGGAAGCACGGGTACGGCCAGCTCTTGCGAAAGCTGGAGGAGGTGCACGTCGTGGCGTCGAGGGCGACCACGGTGGCCTCGGCCCTGACTCCGTCGCGCAGCAGTGTGTCTGAACGTTGCATCTGCGGCCACACGAAGTACGCAAGCGTGGCGCCCGCCAGGGCGAACACGGTCGCCGCCAGCACCTGGCCGAGCGTCTCGCGAGAGGGCATGCGCCAGCACGGTAGCATCGACACGAGGGCCGTCGACGCGGCGGACGTGATTCGTGCGTCAGCGCCTCGGACGTCTCGCCCACGGAGAGAGATGCTCGCCAGTCGCACCACCGCCCTGATGTTCGCCCTGGCGCTCACGGTGCCGGTCACCGCCGGCGCGCAGGCGCCCACGCCGCCCGCCCCCGTCGTGCAAATCGACCCGATATCCCCACTCGACTCACGCGTCGGCGACACCGATCCGTCGGTGCTGAAGATGTTCGCCGATGCGGGCATGGGGAATGGCAGCAGCAACTGGCACGACGATGTCGCCGAACTGCTGGCGTGGCACCACCTGACGAACCGCATGGGACAGCCGTACCGCCTCGTGGTGCGCGAGGTCGGCACGGACGTGCTCGTCTACGAGCCGAGGGCCTCGCCGCCCGTGCAGAGCCGGCTCCGCCTGCTGGCGCCGCTGTACGAGGCATCGACCACCGCCGCCGCGCGGTGACGCGCTCCGGGCTGGGTAGGGCCGGCTCTCCGAGCCGGCCGTCACGTCAGGACCCGCTACCCGTGCCGCGCGAGGCGCCTGATCGCCAGCCCGCCGAACAGCACCGCCACGCCGACGAGCACGGCCGCGGAGACCGTCGGGGGGACGTAACTGAAGCCCTCGACGCCGGCCAGGCCGATCGCCACCTGATTGAGGTGGAACGCCGGCCAGATCACGACGAGCTTCTCCAGGAAGCCGGGCAGCGGGAAGAAGAGGCCCGAGAGCCAGAGCATCGGCAGGAAGATCACGTTGATGATCGCCGGCGCCGATGAGCCCGACGCACGCGCCCCCACGAACAGGCCGAGCGCGCAGAACGCCGGTGCACCCGCCACCATCGTCAGGCCGATGATGAGCATCTGCGCCAGCGACAGCGGGGTCGCCCCGACGATGCGCGCGGTCACGCCGATGGAGATGACCGCGAGCGCCGTGAACGCCATCGACACCACGGTCTTGGCGACCAGCCACGCGCCGGGCGGTGACGGGAGCGCGCGACGCAGGCGGAAGACCCCCGCCTCGCGCTCGGCCGCGAGCGTACACCCGGCGCCGAACATCGCCGGCCCCATCGCCGCGTAGACACACCAGCTGCAGAACAGATAGCTGCCGAGCGCCGGGTTCTTCGCGATCTCGCCGGCGGGCAGGATGGTGCCGAAGAAGAGGTAGATCGGCACCGGCAGCAGCAGGAACGGCACCGACAGCCCGGGCGTGCGCAGCACGCGCAGGGCCTCGACGCGGGTCTCCATCGCGTACGCCCGCAGCACGAGTCGCAGCGGCATGACGACGTCGCTGGCGACGGAAGTGGTGACGGCCGGGGAGGTCAGGGGATGCATCTACGCCGCCTCCTTCGTGAGGGCAGAGAACGCTTCCGCCAGACCTGCCTGGCGAATCTCGAGATCGCGGAGCTGGTCGTCTGCCGCGAGCAGGCGCCTGACACAGTCCTCGGCATCGACGACCGTGATGGCGAGTCGCTCGCCGTCGCGCACCGCGGCGACGACGCCCGGCCACGTGCGTACACCGGCCTCGTCGATGCGGCTGGCGCAGGTGACGTGCTTGCGCGAGACGAGCGACCGCACCTCGGCGACGCTGCCGGAGGCGAGGAGTCGCCCGCCGGCCAGCACCGCCACGCGGTCGGCGAGCGCCTCCGCCTCCTCCAGGTAGTGCGTCGTCAACACGATGGCGCACCCCGTGTGGACGAGGGCGCGCACCGTCTGCCAGAGCACCTCGCGCGCCTCGACGTCCAGTCCCACGGAGGGCTCGTCGAGGAAGAGCAGCTGCGGGCGGCCGCACACGGCGAGCGCGAACTGCACGAGGCGCTTCTGACCACCGGAGAGCTTGCCGTACGGGCGATGCGCCAGGGCGTCGAGCCGTGTCAGCGCGAGCGTCTCGTCCACGGTGAGCGGGGTGGCGTAGTAGCTCGACGCACAGGCGATGAGCTCGCGGACCCGCAGCTCCGGTGTCAGCGCGACGTCCTGCATCATCACGCCCACTCGTCGCCTGGCGTGGACGTCGAGCGGCGCACGCCCGAACAGCGAGGCCGTGCCCTGGTCGGGCTCGAGCAGGCCGAGCAGCAGGCCGATGGCGGTGGACTTGCCGGCGCCGTTGGGCCCGAGCACCGCCAGCACCTCGCCGGGACGCACGTCGAGGTCGAGTCCGGCGAGCGCGACCGTCGTGCCATAGCGCTTGTGGACGTCCCGCAGTGACGCGAGGGGGATGGGTGCACCAGCAGGTGGTGGAGCCGCATCCGGTTCGTGGGCGGCATCAACGACACCGTCGCGCACGAGGCCACGTGGGTAGCGACGTCCGTTGAGGACCTGGCCGATGACGGTGGGGCGCACGAGGTAGCGGTAGCTGGCAAAGAGCGCGACGAGGCTGACGCCGAGCACGAGCGGGAACTTGACGCTCCAGTGCCAGGGCAGCTGCCCGACCAGCACCTGCATCGCGACCACCACGGGCAGGTGCGCGAGATAGATCCAGTACGACGCATCGGCGGTGTAGCGCACCACGGCGTGCGGCTGGTTCAGGAAGCGCACGGCCAGGCCGATCACCGCGAACGACCAGCTCCAGATGCCGATGCCGTAGGCGAGCGCGAACCCGAACGACAGTGGCGCGCCAGGCACGGCGGGCACCAGCGGCGGCGTCAGGCCGGTCATCACGAGACAGCCCGTCGTCGCGACGATCGCGGCACCGAGATGCACGGGCCACTGGCGACTCCATGCGGCAAGCAGATGGAACTGCCGATGCAGGAGCCATCCGAATGCCACCGCCGTGCCGTAGCCGACCAGCGACGCGGCGCGCGGGAGGAACGACTGGTCTGGCGTGGGAATGCCGAACCACATGAACCACATCGGCGTCCACGCCAGCACCAGCGCCAGCGGCACGGGCAGGACCAGGGCGGCCGTGCCAGACCCCACAAGGCGGGCCACCACCGCGTCGACCCGTCCACGTACCGCCCCACGCGTGTCGACGGCCACCACGAGGGCGCGGACCGCCAGCACCAGCACGTACAGCACCAGCAGGTAGTACAGGAACCACAGGTGCATGAACTGGAACGCCGCCGCGGGAGGGGGCGGGAGAGTGGCCGGTGGAGCCGGCAGCGTGCCGCCGAACGTCCGCGTCAGCCCCCAGATCCACACGCCCGCCATCGTGGGCGCCAGCACGAGCCAGCCGACGGTGAGCGGCACGAGGATGCGTGTGGCGCGGTTGGTCCAGAAGCTGCGGGCGCCGCGACGATGGAACGCCATCCGGGCGAAGACGCCGGCGATGACGAAGAACAGCGTCATCCGGAACATGTGCGACGCGAACAGGAGCACCGCGAGCGGGGTGCTCGGCGAGCGGTCCACCATCGCCCAGAGGCCCGGCGGCATGCCGGGAATGAACGAGAACCCGGCGTGGAACACCACACCGAGCAGCAGGGCCCCGGCGCGGACGGCGTCGAGTGCGTGCAGGCGGTCGTGCGAGGTCATGGGCATGTTCCCCGGATCAGATGAAATCGGCGCGGCGGGCGCGGGTGACGGCGCCGACGACGAGGACGATCACGCCGAGCGCCATCTCGCCCACCGTGAGGATGAGGATGTCCGGGGCCCACACGGCGGTCGGTCCGCTGCCGAAGCGCTGCACGGACGGCACGCCGAACAGCAGCATGATGAAGAAGTTCACCGAGATGTTGCCGATGGTGATCGTCGTCGCATGCCAGCCGTTGGCCTCGGTGTTGAGCCCGACCGCGAGCAGGACGCAGTAGTAGAAGAAGACGAAGCCGAGCAGCGACGTCCACAGCGGCAGATATCCGTCAGGGATCGCTGACAGACGGATGGCGGCCACCACGGCGAGGCTCAGCACGAGCCAGGGCAGACCGAAGGCGATGGCATTGGCGACGACCTTGGCCGCCACGTACTGCCGGCGCGACACCGGGAACGTGAACAGGAACAGCGTCACGTGTTCCTTGCGCTCGGTGACGACACCGCCCATGACCATGAAGATGTTGAGGATGATGAGCGTGCAGAGCATCAGCACGCCGCCGGCGCTGATCGGCTGCGCGCTGAGCGTCATCAGCCACGCCGCGACCAGGCCCCCGCCGATGGTGCCGACCATCCACCAGCGCATCAGCGACAGGTCCTTGACGATCAGGTGCCGAACGGCCGTACTCATGCCGCACGCTCCTGACGGTGGTGCATGACCGTGGCGACGAAGATCTCCTCGAGCGTCATGCGCTGGACGTCGCGCACGGCGATCCCGGCGTGGGCGCACGATGCCTCGAACGCCGGGGCGTATGCGCTGGTCGTGACGGCCACCAGGCGACCGTCCTGCACCGTGTCGATCAGGCCGTCGGCACGCGGCACCGTGGCGCCGGGAGGGACGTCGAGGTGCACCCGTCGCCAGCGATCGAGGTAGGCGGCGGTGTCGCTGTCCTCGATGACGCGGCCGCGATCGAGGAAGGCGATGCGGTCGCAGATCCGCTCGACGTCCTGCGTGTTGTGCGACGAGAACAGGATGGAGCGGGTCTCGTCGCGCACCACCGCCATCAGTTCCGTCAGGACCTCATGACGCGCCACGGGGTCGAGCCCCGTGGTCGGCTCATCGAGCACGAGCAGGCGCGGACGACGGGCGAGGACGAGCAGGAGCGTGGCCTTGACCCGCTCGCCGTGCGACATCAGGCGGATCGGCTGATCGCGATGCAGGAGAAAGCGACCGACGAGCTGCTCGGCGTAGGCGGCGTCCCACGTGTCGTGCACGCCGGAGACCAGGCGCATGTGCCAGGCGAGCGTCTGGCTGCCGTAGAGGCGCATGTCGTCGGACACGTAGCCGACGTCGCGCTTGACGGCGGCCTCGGCGGCCGGCATCGACTGGCCGAGCACGCGGACGTCGCCGCGGTCCTGCTGCACCATGCCCATCAGGATGCGCAGCGTGGTGGACTTGCCGGCCCCGTTGGGCCCGACCAGGCCCATCACCTGCCCGGGGTCGAGGCGCAGGCTGAGGTCGGTGAGCTGGAAGTACCGGTAGCGCTTGGCGACGCCGCTCAGCGAGAAGACGGGCTCGGTCATGGTTCGTGTCGATCCTTGGCAGTGAGCGTCTGCCGGAGCCGCGCGTGCAGGTCCTCGTCCGACAAGCCCAGCGCGCGGCCGATGGACGTGGCGGTGGACAGGTGGGCATCGAGTTCGGCCAGGCGCAGGCGCGCGCTGAGGTCCGCCTGCTCGGCCACGAACGACCCCTTGCCCTGACGCGTCACGATCACGCCGTCGTGCTCGAGGTCGGAGTACGCCCGTTTGACGGTGATCACACTCACCCGGGTGGCGGCGGCCAGGGCGCGAATCGACGGCAGCTCGAAGCCAGGCGGCCAGTCGCCGACGGCGATGCGACGGCGGATCTGCTCGACGATCTGCACGTACATCGGCCGCGGATCGGCCTGAGAGATGAAGACGCCAGGGCTGTGCATAGACAGTATGCACAGTATATACGAGGCGTTCGCGCGTGAGTTCCGCGGCGGACCCGCGAGGGGAGTTGACAGCTGGCGAAGACAAGGCGAAGATCTGCCGCCCAGGAGGCCTCATGACAAGCACGAACCCATCCCAGCCCGCGATGTTCATCTCCACCGACGCGCTGCTCGAGCACTGGCAGGGCCACCGCCGGCTCACCCGGCGGGCGATCGAGCTGTTCCCCGACGACCAGCTGTTCTCGTTCTCGATTGGCGGGATGCGGACGTTCGGGGACCTCGCCAACGAACTGCTCGGCATGGCCGGACCCATGGCGCACGGGTTGGCCACGCTCGAGTGGGGCGGCTACGCCCCGCCGAAGGCGTCGTCGAAGGCCGAGATCCTGCGGCTCTGGGACGAGGGGACGACGAAGATCGCGGAGTTCTGGGCGCAGATCCCGGCCGCGCGGTTTCAGGAGACGGTGACGTCGTTCGGCCAGTACACCGGTCCCGGGCACTGGCAGATCCTCTACATCGTCGACAACGAGGTCCATCACCGCGGGCAGGGCTACGTCTACCTCCGCGCGCTGGGGGTCGAGCCGCCGCCGTTCTGGGAGCGGTGACCCGGCGACATCACCGCGCCAGCACCGACGCGGCGCGCTCGATCTCGCCCGCGTACCGCTCCAGCGTCTGCGCGACGATCGGGATCTGCGCGCGTGCCTCGTCCCACGCGCGCTGCTCGAGCGCCTCGCGCACCGCCGGCAGCGTCTTGACGCCGTACCCGGTGTAGAAGCCGGGCGCGTAGACCTGGTGCCGGAACCACGGGCGCCGCGGCAGGCCCTCGGGGCGGGTGAGCGTGCGCTCCGCCTGGAACACGATCGCGTTGGCGGCGGTCAGCGCGCTCGCCGGCACATCGCTCGTCGTCTGCGCGGCGGTCTCGAACCGTCGCGCCGCGACGCGCAACCGCTCCACCGCCTGGCGCAGCGGCTCGAGATCGAACTCGGGTACGTCGTCCTTCTTCTTCGGCGCAATCCACGTCTCCGCGGGATTGGCTGCGAGCGTGAAGGCGCCCTCGGCGAGGCGCGTGTTGTGCTCCCGGGTATCGGAGTCGAGCGTCTTCACCAGGTCGCCCAGCTCGTCGACATAGCGCCCGATGCGGTCGGCGGACCGCGTGAAGTCGAACGGCAGCAGGTCGGCCTCCGACAGCCGCAACACCGCGCGTCCGCCCACCTTCGCGAGCGCCGCCGCATACGCGAGATCGGGGTCCTGGAAGCGCAGGTAGTGGTCCACCGAGTCGTAGGCGGAGTGGTACTGCCCGTACTCGCCCTCACCGCCGAAGCCGATGTTCAGCGACGCGATGCCGAGGTGCTGCAGGAACGGCGTGTAGTCCGACCCCGATCCGAGCGCGTCGATCTCGAAGTGACGCTGGTCGCGTGCGAGCCGGCGTTCGTCGGCGGATCCCTGCAGGATGGTGCGCGCGAGCAGGCGGTCGGCCACCGACCCCTTCACCTTCGGGTCGGGCACGTCGCGGGCGATTTCGTTCACCAGCCGCTCGAGGCTGTGCGACCCGCCCGCATCGAAGAAGCCGCGGGCATTGCTGTCGGAGTTCACGTACGCGACGACCTTCGCGCGCAGCGTGTCCGCGACGTCCTCGACCCACTCCGTCGATCCGAGCAGCCCCGGTTCCTCGGCATCCCACGCGGCGAACACGAGGGTGCGCCGTGGCGTCCAGCCGGTGCGGGCCAACTGGCCGATCACGCGCGCTTCCTCGAGCACCGCCACCATGCCGCTCACGGGATCGGTCGCCCCGGCGACCCAGCCGTCGTGGTGGTTGCCGCGCACGACCCACTGGTCCGGGAACTCGCGGCCCGGCAGCGTCGCGATGACGTTGTAGGCCGGCACCAGCTTCCAGTCGAAGGCCAGCTGCAGGCGGACGCGCGCGGGACCGGGCCCCACGTGATACGGGATGGGCAGACCGCCGCGCCACGCCGCCGGCGCCATCGGGCCGCCGAGCGCCTCGAGCAGCGGTCGCGCATCGGCGTACGAGATGGGCAGCACCGGGATCTTCGTGAGCGTCTGGGCCTTCGTGAACTCCGGCCGCGTCACGCCACCCTTGGCCGCCACGCCCGGCGTGAGCGGGTCGCCCGGGTACACGGGCATGTCCGACACGGAGCCCCGCTGCGCCGAGTGCTCGTTCCGATAGCCGCCCTTCGGATACACGTCACCCTGCCCGTACCCATCGTCGCGAGGGTCCGAGTAGATCAGGCAGCCGATGGCGCCGTGCTCGGCCGCGACCTTCGGCTTGATGCCGCGCCAGGATCCGCCGTATCGGGCGATGACGATCTTGCCCCTGACGTCGATGCCGCGCCGTTCGAGCGCCTCGTAGTCGGCTGGCACGCCGTAGTTCACGTACACGAGATCGCCGGTGACATCGCCGTCGATCGAGTACATGTTGAACGTGGGTAGCGCCTCGGCCTGCAGCTTCGACAGTGCGTCCTCGGCCAGCGCCGGTTCCGCAAGGCGCGCGCTGAACGTCGTGGGCGCGACGAGTTCGAGGCGGCGCAGTGTCGGGGTGGGGAACAGGACGTCGTACTGCGTGATCTCGACCTGGTAGCCCCAGTCGCGCAGCAGGCGCGCCATGAAGTCGACGTTGGCCTTGCCGTGCGGTGAGCCGGCGTGATGCGGGCGTCCGGCGAGTTGCGTGAGCCACGCCTTCAGGTTGGCCGTCGACACCTGGGCGTCGAAGCGCGCTTCGAGCGCGCGCTGTGCGTCGAGGCGGGCCGGGACGAAGCCGTGGATCGAGGCCGCGGGTCGATCCTGGGCGTGACCGACGAGCGACGTGACACAGAGCAGGGAGGCGAGCAGGGACAACGCAGGTCGCATGCCGGTCATGCTACCTTCTGGCGCTCGGACCCGCATGACCCGCCGTCTCCTGCTGCTCCTCCTCGTGCTGCTCACCGCAGGGTGCCTGACGACGCGGCCTCGCGCGACATACCTCCTCGACACGCCCGCCCTGCCGGACTACGAGCGTTCCCTCGATCACGCCGGCCTCATCGCCAGCCTGGACCGGGACGCCGTTGGCAGGGGCATGGTGACGTACCGGACCGCCTGCTACAGCTGCCACGGCGATCCGGAGCAGCCGGGATCCCTCCCCAACGCCCGGCGGTTCTGGGAGGAGCCGCTCAGGAACGGCGCCGATCCGCACGCGCTCTACCAGACGCTGACACGCGGATTCGGCCTGATGCCGCCGCAGGTGCGCCTGACCCCCCGCGAGAAGTACGAGGTGATCCACTTCCTCCGCGAGGAGTTCCTGAAGAAGCGCAACCTCTCGCAGTACGTCCCGGTCACCGACGCCTACCTCGCCAGGCTGCCTGCCGGAGACACGCGGGGGCCCGCGCCGCAACCCTACCGACCGTGGGCCGAGATGGACTACGGCGACTTCCTGATCCACACCTACGAGCTCGCCGACGCGAACGACCCGCCTCGCCGCATCTCGGGCGGGCGCAGCCCGCTGCCCAACGAGGACTTCCGCGACGTCAACTTCGCCTACAAGGGCATTGCCATCCGCCTCGACGAGGGGACGGGCGGCGTGGCCGCCGGCACGGCCTTCGTGCTGTTCGACCATGACCTGATGCGCATGACCGGCGTGTGGACCGGCGCCGGGTTCATCGACTACGAGAGCATTCTCCTCAACGATCGGCACAACATCTTTCCCCGCACGGTCGGCACGATCGCGGTCGAGAACCCCATCACCCCGGGCTGGGCCAACCCTGCCACGGGCGGGTTCGTCGATCCCCGTTTCGTCGCGGTCGACGGACGACCCTTCGGTCCGCTGCCCCGGGGGTGGGCGCACTACACAGGCCTCTACCGCCACGGCCGTCGCGTCGTCATCGCCTACACAGTGGGCGACGCCGCGGTGCTCGAGTCGTACTACCTTCGGACGTCAGGCGACGCGCCGGTGGTGGGACGCACGCTCGATGTCGGTGCTGCGAGCACGGCCCTGACGATGCGCATCGCGCCGCTGACGGCTGCGGTGCACCTCGCCGGACAGGGGGGAACGCTGGCGCGCGAGGACGGCTTCCACGTGCTGAAGATCCCGGCCGGCACGACGGCGCGCGTCACCATCTGGATCGGGACGGCCGGCGTCGATGTCGCTGCGGCGGCGCGGGCTGGCGATTCGCCTGGCGACCTGCGTCGCTTCACGCACGGCGGGCCGGCGCGTGACACCGACGTGCTCTCGACGCCCATCGTCCGGGGACCGGATCGCGACGCCTACGCCGTCGACGTGCTCACCCTGCCGCGGGACAACCCGTGGAAGAGTCGTGTGCGCCCCTCGGGCATCGACTTCCTTCCCGGCGGCGACGAGGCCGTGGTCACCACGGTCGACGGCGAGGTGTGGCGCATCACGGGGATCACGCAATCGCAGGGCATGATTCAGTGGCGCCGCATCGCCACGGGGCTCTTCCAGCCGCTCGGCGTGAAGTATCACCAGGGCGCGATCTATGTCGGGTGCCGCGACCAGATCGTGGTGCTGCGTGACATCGACGGCGACGGCGCGACCGACTTCTACGAGAGCTTCAACAGCGACCACCAGGTGACGGAGCACTTCCACGAGTTCGCGATGGGGCTGCAGACCGACGCGGCGGGGAACTTCTACTACGCCAAGAGCGCCCGCCACGCGCGGACCGCGCTGATTCCGCAGCACGGCACGCTCATGCGCGTCAGTCCCGATGGCCGGACGTCGGAGATTGTCGCGACCGGCTTCCGCGCGGCCAACGGCGTCCTCGTCAACCCGGACGGCTCCTTCATCGTGACCGATCAGGAGGGCTACTGGACCCCGATGAACCGCATCAACTGGGTCGAGCCGGGTGGGTTCTACGGGAACATGTATGGCTACGGCGCGCCCGCGGATGCCTCAGACCAGGCGATGGCGAGGCCCCTGCTCTGGCTCGACTCGAAGCACGATCGCTCGCCGTCGGAACTGCTCTGGGCCGACGGCCAGCGCTGGGGCCCCCTCGGCGGCAGTCTGCTGAGCCTGTCCTATGGCACCGGGAAGATCTTCGTCGTGATGACGCAGGCCTTCGACCGCATCAGGCAGGGCGCGGTCGTGGCGCTGCCGGTGCCCCAGTTCCCGACGGGCATCATCCGCGGTCGGTTCAACCCGCAGGACGGACAGCTCTACGTCCTGGGCCTGTCGGCCTGGGCGACCAACCAGACGATGCAGGAGGGCGGCCTCTATCGGATTCGCCACACCGGTCGGCCCCTGCGCTTGCCCGTCGGCATGAAGGCGCAGACCACTGGCATCGAGCTCACCTTCGCGTCGCCGCTCGACAAGGCCGCCGCCGCTCCGGGCGCGTTCGCGGTCACCGTGTGGGACCTTCGGCGCTCCGCCGAGTACGGCTCGAAGCGGCACAACACGCGGACCTTGCGGGTCGATCGCGTCACGCTCGGGGCCGACGGTCGCACCGTGCGGTTGCAGGTGCCCGATCTCGCGCCGACGTGGGTCGTCGAAGTGGCCTACGACCTGCGCGCCGCGGATGGCGTGGCGTTCGACGGCGTGGTGCAGGGCACGATCCACGCGTTGGAGGGCGACGCGCGCGTGCCCTAGAGGCCCGCGAACGCCTCCGCGATGCCGCGCGCCAGCGTCGACGTCCCGGCGTGCGCGATGTTGGACGTCACGGCCACGACGGTGCCGCGATCGGTGACGAGCGACATCACCGTGCCGCCGGCGAGCTGACCGTCGAGGGTGCCTGGACCGGCAGCCAGCGCGATGCGCACGAGGTCGGACGGCGTCGAGGCGAACGCCTGTCCATCGGCGCAGCAGGCCAGGTCGCGCATGGCCATCAGTCGACGTCCCTGCCGCGGGTCGGTGCCGGACCGCGGGACATGGAACGTCGCGCGGTCGCCCGCCAGCGGGTACTCTGCCGGCATCAGGCCGAGCGGCTGCCAGACCAGATGGCGCAGCAGCGCCAGGGGTGGGAAGTCCTCGCCCTCCTCGCCGATGGCTTCAGGGCTCCACGCCGCCGGCGCGTCCGCCCCGGTGTCGGTCAGGCCGAGCGCCGCCGCCGGGGCCGCGACCGCTGATGCGGCCGTGCCGATGTTGAAGCGCGTCGCGGGCGTCACGGGCGCGCTCGTCGAGACGTCGCGCCATCCGAACCCTTCGGCCCAGACGACCACCCCGCCGACCCCGACCGCCACGGAGACTCCGGGCAGGTTCTGCTCCACGATGGCCGCGCGCGCGAGTTCCCTGGCGCGCGCGACGGCCGCGGCATGCTCGGGCGATGGTGCGGCGTTGACCACCGACGGCACATCGCTCGCCCCGGGGAAGAGTGGCGCAGCCACCCCGACCGCGTGGGTCAGCGTCGCCGCGAACAGCGCCGTGACCACTCCGATCGCCACGGCCGTCCGTGCGGCCCACGTCGGGAGCCGGTTGCGCAGGGCCTGCACACCGAGCACGACGCCGGCGACCAGGAGCACCAGGCCCATCGCTGCGGCGCCCGGCGCATCATCGGCGTCGGCGACGTAGACGCCCATGGCGGCGATGGCCAGACCGAGGGCGACGAGAGTGAAGGCGCGGACGGCGTTCAGCACGGTCGTGTTCATGTGCGGCAGTGTGCGCGCCGGCGAACCGTGGAGTCTTCACCGAATGGTGAGCAGGTGCTGATATTCGAATGAGTGGCGCGTCGCGGCGCTCACGCGGGTTCTTCGAGGAGCCCATCCCGCAGCCGGATCACCCGGCCGCCATACGCGGCGTTGGCTTCCGAGTGGGTGACCTGCACGATGGTCGTGCCCTGATCGTTGAGCTGCCGGAACAACTCCATGATCTCCTGCGCCTGCGACGAGTGGAGGTTGCCGGTCGGCTCGTCGGCCAGGATGATCGACGGACTCGCGGCCACCGCCCTGGCGATACCGACCAGCTGCTGCTGACCGCCTGAGAGCTGGCTGGGGTACAGGTCCTTCTTGCCCACGATCCTGAAGCGGTCGAGGATGTCGGCGACGATGCTCTGGCGGTCCGACGTCGTGACGTCGCGGTACGAGAGCGGCAGCTCGATGTTCTCGTACACCGTGAGGTCGTCCAGCAGGTGATAGCTCTGGAAGACGAAGCCGATGTGCCGCTTCTGGACGGCCGACCGCGCCTTGCCCGACAGGGCGTGGATGGGATGCCCCATCAGCGTGTAGGTGCCCCGCCACGCCGCATCGTGCATGCCGAGGATGTGCAGCAGCGTCGACTTGCCGGCGCCCGACGGGCCCATGATCGAGACGAACTCGCCGGGCCGGATGTCGATCGAGATGCGCCGCAGCAGGAAGAGCTGACCGAGCCCCTGCGGAATCGACTTCTCGACGTCGCGCAGTGACACGATCGAGCCGTTGTCGCCGAGCGGCAGGGCCGGCTCTGCCGGACTCGTCGTGGAACGCTTGAAGAGCACGCTCGATCCTATCGCGGGGAAGGGTGTCGGGGTCGCCACCTACTCGCTGCGGAGTGCCGTGGCGGGGTCGACCCGCGCCGCCCGCCATGCTGGTCCGATGGCCGAGGCCAGCGCACCCGCGACGACGACCAGGGCGACGGTGGCGAACGTCACGGGATCCGACGGCTGCACGCCGAACAGCATCGCCACCATCAGACGGCTGAGCACACCGGCACCAACCAGCCCGATCACCGCGCCACCGGCAATGACCCAGAGGGCGTTACCGGCCACGTGCGACATCACCTGTCGGGTCGACGCGCCGAGGGCCCGTCTGATGCCGAAGTCGCGCAGGCGCTGCTGCACCGAGTACGCCAGGAGGCCGAACAATCCGACCATCGACAGCACCAGTGCGAGGGTCGCGAAGGCGACCACGAGAGTCGCCCGGAAGCGGTGGCGCGCGTTGGCCTCTGCGGCCACATCGTCGAGCGTCATGACCTGCCGCACGCTGACGAGTTGCGCCGTGTCGGCTCGATTGATCGCGTGCCTGACTGGTTGTGCCAGCGCCGCGGCCGGGCCCGAGGTCGGTACGACCAGCAGGAAGATGTCGCCCGGGGTGTCCTGGGCCATCGGCACGTAGATCTGCAGCAGGTCCTGGGATTCGGTCGGGGAGCCCTTGACCTGCCGCGCCACCCCGACGATCTCGCGCACGGTCATCTCCGCCTGCGGCGCCTCGGACTGCCAGATCGCGACCCGGCGGCCAATCGCCCCGCCCGGCAGATGCGTTCGCGCGAAGGCCTCGCTGACGATGCAGACCGGTGTCGTGCCGGCGGCATCGCGGTCGTCGAAGGCGCGTCCCGTGCGCACGGTCACACCGAGCGTCTCGAAGTAGTCAGGACTGACGATCTGCATGTCGGCCTCGGGGCGCTGGCTCCCCTCCGGCAGGGGCTGTCCCTCGACCTGGAAGGGCGAGGTGCCTTCATACGACTCGCCGAGCGGCAGTGTGGTGGCCCACGCCACGCCACGCACACCTGGCAGCGCGCGGATCTCCGATTCGACCGACTGGTAGAACCGCAGCTCAGCCTCGTCGGTCGGGTACGTGCTCGACATCGGATCGACGAGCATGCTGAGCACCTGCCCGTCACGATAGCCACGATCGACACCCTCGACGACCTGCAGCGTCCGGAGCAGCAGGCCTGCGCCGACCAGCAGCACGACGGCGACGGCCACCTGACCCGCCACGAGGACATCCCTGACGCGACCGCCGCGTCCGGTGATCGAGCGTGTGCCCGACATGGCCTGCGAGGCGGGCAGCGACGCGGCCTGCCAGGCGGGCGCGAGGCCGAACAGCAGACCGACGCCGACGGCGGTGATGGCGCAGAAGGCGGCGACGCGCAGGTCGACGGCGAGCGTCAGCACGGTTGGCAGCAGGTCCGCGGGGAGTACCGTCGGTGCCACGCGCAGGATGCCGGCGCCGATGAGCAGTCCGAGTGCACCCCCGATGGCGGAGAGCAACAGGCTCTCGGTGAGGAGTTGCCGGAGGATGCGGCCGCGGTCGGCGCCGAGCGCGGCGCGCACGGCGAGCTCGCGCTGGCGGACCGTGGCGCGCGTCATCAGCAGGGTGGCGACGTTGGCGCAGCACATGAGCAGCACGAGGCCGACCACGCCGATGAACAGCAGCGAGGTCTGCCGCAGTTCCGACCCGAAGATGGCGTTGTGCAGGGGCTCGAGCAGGACGGACCGATCCGCGTTGGTGTCCGGGTACTCCCTGGCGAGCCCCGCGGCGACGGCGGCGAGGTCGCTCTGCGCGGCGTCGAGGCTCGCGTCGGGCCTGAGCCGACCGACGGCGACCAGGCCGTGATTGCCCCGGGCCCGGGGCGGCGCGCCGATGGCGGGGACGAGCGCCCAGATGCTGGCGCGTCCAATCAGCTGTGCCTCCTTCGGCACGACGCCGACAACGGTGAAGGGGTCGCCATCGAGGGTGATCTCGCGGCCGATCGTGTCGGGACGGGCATTGAAGCGCTCGCGCCAGAACGCTTCGCTCAGCACCACCACGCTCCGCCGTTCGACATCGTCGGCGCGCTCGAAGGTGCGGCCGGCGACGGCCGTGATGCCGAGCGCCGTGAAGATCTCGGAGGTGACCCACTGGCGAGCGACGGTGTCGGGCATCCCGGCGGAGTTGCCAAGCACCATGCCGCCCACGGTGGGCGCGTAGGCGCCGATCGACGCGAAGGTGCGGCTCCGTTCGGCCCAGTCGAGCATGTTGAGCACGGAGGCACGACCGCGCGTCGTCGTCGGGGTGCGCTCCCACACCAGCACGACGCGGTCGGGATCCGGCACCGGGAGTGGTCGCAGCAGCGTGGCGTCGACCAGCGCGAAGATGGCGGTATTGGCACCGATGCCGAGTGCCAGGGTGAGGATGGCCGCGGTGGCGAACACGGGGCTGGTCCGCAGCATCCGCCAGCCGTAGCGGAGGTCCTGGCGGACGTTCTCCAGACGCGATTCCGCGCGGGCGCCGAGCGTGGGCGCCGGCCGATGCGCCGCCTGGCGCAGTGGCGCCATGCGGATGGCGAGCGAATCGGGCTCGAGCAGCTCTTCGACGGCCAGCGCACGAGCCTGCGCCTCGTCGAGGCCCTCGCGACGCAGCTCCTCGAACCGCTCGTCGAGGTGCTGCGACAGCTCCTCGACGATCTCGAGCTCGCGCGATCCGTCGAGCTGCAGCCGTGAGAGCTGCGCACGGATGTCAGGACCCCACTCAGGCATGGTCGGCTCCCGTGATGAGCGCCATCGCCTCGACGAAGGACTTCCACGTCTCGCGCTGCTGCGACAGCACGCGACGGCCTTCGGCCGTGAGGCCGTAGAACCGCCGTCGTCGCTCGCCGGCCCGCTCCACCCACTTGCCCTGCAGCCAGCCCCGCTCCTCGAGGCGGTAGAGGAGGGGATAGAGCGAGGCGACGTGGAAGGTCACCTCGCCCTGCGAGCGTTCGGCGATCAGCTTGCCGATCTCGTAGCCGTGCCGCGACCTGGTCTCGACGATCGACAGGATGATCAGTTCGGCCGAGCCCTTCTTCAGTTCCCGGGCCAGCATTCGCGCATCGATAGATGTCACAGCCACATATGCTAGTGACGGTCATGCGTTGTGGCAAGACCCTCGCACCGTTCGGCGCGAGTTCTCCTGGGACGAACTGGCACCCCGGGAGCCGTCGACTCGATGTCGCTGGCGCAGGTCGGGGGATCGCGTACCATGGTCGACCGTTGGTGGCGTGCGTGCGCACGCCCACGACATGCTCCCCGTATCCCGGCTCACGCGCCTCTCGACGCGTCGCGCCGCCAGGAGGCCCATGGCCACGGGCGACCACGACCAGCAGGTGCGCGCGGCCGAAACACGGCTGCTGTACGACAACGCCCACACCGGCACCATCGTCACCGTCGTCATCGCCTCGCTGCTCGCCTACGCGCACTGGGACTCGGTTCCGCGCGCCGTCGTCCTGGCGTGGCTGCTGTACATGCTGGGGGTCGCCGCGGCGCGCTCACTGCTGGTGCGGCTGTACCGGCAGGCGTCACCTGGCGAGGAGGTCGGGCGCTGGAACCAGTTGTTCGTGGCGGGCGCGGCCCTGGCGGCGTTGGGATGGGGCGCCGGCGCGTTCATCCTGAACCCGGCGCGTCAGCCCGCGAACGAGATCCTGCTGGTGTTCGCCGTCGGCGGCGTGATGCTCGGCGGCGCGTCCCTGCTGGCGGCCCGGCCCGAGGCGTTTCTCGCCTTCCTGTTGCCAGCGGGCCTCCTCACGGCGCTGCGGCTGGCCATCGAGGGCGATCGCACCCACGTCATGATGGCGTTCCTCGCCGGACTCTTCACCGTGGCGACGGTGGTGACGACCTGGCGCTTCCATGTGGTGATTGCGTCCTCGCTTCGGCTCGGGTTCGCCAACCGTGAGCTCATCGCAAGCCTCAGGGCCGCGAAGGACGAAGCCGACGCGCTCAATCGGCAACTCGAGCTCAGGGTGCGCGACCGCACCGCCAGGCTGACCGAGGCCGACCAGCGCAAGGACGAGTTCCTCGCCACGCTGGCGCACGAACTGCGCAACCCCCTCGCACCCATCCGGTTCGCGCTCGAGGCGCTGAAGGCCAATGCGCCGCCGCCGATGGCCACCCGTGCGCGAGACATCATGGAGCGTCAGGTCGGGCAACTGGTGCGTCTGGTCGACGACCTGCTGGACGTGTCGCGGATCACGGCCAACAAGATCCAGTTGCACCGCGAGCCCCTGGACATCACGCGCCTGATGACGATGGCCGCCGAGTCGATCGCGCCGCTTGCGACGGCCGCGGGGCATACCCTGCACGTCGAGCCGCCCGCCCGCGCCCTGATCGTGAGCGGCGACAGCGCACGGCTCGTGCAGGTCTTCACCAACGTCCTGCAGAATGCCGTGAAGTTCACGCCAGGGGCCGGGGACATCTGGTTCACCGCCGAAGCGCACGCCGATCTCGCCGTCGTCCGCATCCGCGATACCGGCATCGGCATCGCGCCCGACGCCCTCCCGCGCGTCTTCGAGATGTTCCACCAGGCGGAGCCCATCCTCGAACGCACGGTCGGCGGCCTGGGCATCGGACTGACCCTGGCGCGACGCCTCGTGGAGATGCAGGACGGCCAGATCGAGATCCGGAGCGCCGGCACGGGGCAAGGCACCGAGGTGGAGATTCGCTTCCCGATCGTCTCCGTCGAGGCCGCGCCCGCGGCGCCCGCGGAACGGCCCAGGCCGGCCAATGGTCGTCCCCTTCGCGTGCTGGTCGTCGAGGACAACCTCGACGCCGCGACGATGCTGGAACTGGCGATTGCCGGTCTGGGTCACCAGACCTGCCGGGCGCACGATGGCGGCACGGCGCTCACGGCCGCGGCGCAGTTCGCCCCCGACGTGATCTTCCTCGACATCGGGTTGCCCGGCATCAACGGCTACACCGTCGCGCGACGGCTGCGCGAGATGCCGGAGATGGCGCACGTGCACATCGCTGCGCTGACCGGCTGGGGCCAGGACGAGGATCGCCGGCGTGCGCGCGACGCCGGCTGCGACCATCACCTGACCAAACCGCTGTCGCCAGCCGCACTCGAGGACCTGCTGGTCACCTTCGCCGTGCCCCGCGGCGCCTGACGGCTGCGACCATTCCTGCCACGAGCAACGCCGCGACGCCGGGTTCCGGCACGAACAGGGTGGTAGCGGAGACAGAAGGCAGGTAGGGGTCCGTCTCGTTCCACGGGCCGCTCAGCACCAACGCTCGTCGTTCCAGCCGCGACAGGAAGGCCAGGTCCGCTGGAAGCCACCCACCGTAGAAGACGGGTGTGCCCGCCGCCTCGCTGCGCGAACTCCACATCCACAGGTACACGCGGCCGACATTCAGAGCACCCGGCCCATGCGGCGGCGTGAACCAGAACTCGAGGAACAGGTCGTAGGGGAACACCTCGAGACGCGAGTACGGCGCGATACGGGCGCTGTAGTCCACGCCGTCGATGGAGAGGTGGCCCACCGGAACAGGGTCCCCGTCGTACGCCTCGGGGTCGAATCGGCAGACGCTGTAGTCGTCGCCGTTGCCATTGCACGGCATCGCCGGGTCCCACGTCACGTCGCCGACAACGCGGCTCGTGGTGGAGGCGCCGAACGGCGCCAGGTCGGCCGTGCCTCTGAATCGCAACGTCACCGGCGTTGCCGATGCCGGCGCAGCGGCGCTGCACAGGAGCGCAAGGAGCACGAGGGAGGACACGCAGCACCGCATGGGAGGCGTCCTTTCCGCAGGGAAGACTGGGCCCAGCGTACTCCTCGCGGGTAGTGAGCGCAACGGAGGCACGTGCGCGGCGCCAGCGCCGACGGCAGCTATCCTGTGCAGCCATGAGCCGGTTCTGTCACTACGAACTCCGCACCACCGATGTGGCGGCGGCGCACGCCTTCTACGCGGATCTCTTCGGTCCGTCGTTCTGGCAGGGTTGCGTCAGCGTCACGCAGCTGCCGGCGCAGGCCGCGGCGCGCGGCGCACCCGCCCACTGGCTCGGCCACATCGCCGTCGACGACGTCGTTGGCACCATGCTCCACTTCGTCGAGCGTGGAGCCACGCCACTCGGCCCGGCACCGCGCGGCGGCATCGGCGAGCGAGCCGTGCTTCGCGATCCGAACGGCGCCCTGGTCGGCCTCACCTCGACGAGCGCTGCCGTGACCGACGACCGCGTCGCCTGGCATGTGCTCTGTGCGAGGGACGAGGCAGCGGCATACGAGACGTACGCGGATCTGTTCGGCTGGGCGTCCCGCGGCGTCGCCGATCTCGGTGCCGAGCGGGGGCGTCATGTCGAGTTCGCGTGGAGCGCGCACTCCGAGGCGGTCGGCAGCATCTCGAACCTCGCGCGCCGCCCGCACGTCCACCCGCAGTGGCTCTTCTTCTTCCCCACCGAGGACCTGGACGCGTCGCTGGCCCGCGTGCGCGACGGCGGCGGACTGACGCTGCCGACGTTCACGACCGGCGACGGCGATCTGGTCACGCCCTGCGACGACCCGCAGGGTGCCGCGTTCGCGCTCATCCAGGCCGCCGTGCGCTGACGCGCCGAGCGTGGCCGCCCTCTCTGCGGCAGGGCCGGATTGTGCAAAGGGGCACAGCCCGGCCTCACGGCGCGGGTGAAGAATCAGGACGTGGATGCGATTCCGCAGAAGGGGTGCGTCATGACAGGTTTCGTGCAGGACATCGAGGGGCTCGCCGTCAGGAACGAGGAGTTCCGTCGCGTGCTGTACACCGCCAGGCATTGCCAGCTGGTGCTGATGGCACTGAAGCCCAGCGAAGAGATCGGCGAGGAAGTTCACACGCTCGATCAGTTCTTCCGCGTCGAGGAGGGCGCCGGCGAGGCCGTGCTCGACGGGGTGCGGACACCGATCGCCGCCGGCTTCGCCGTCGTCGTGCCGGCCGGGGCCACCCACAACATCATCAATACCGGCGAGCGCCCGCTCAAGCTCTACACGCTCTATGCGCCGCCGAACCATCGCGATGGCGTCGTCCATCACACCCGCGCCGAGGCGGAGGCCGATACCGAACAGTTCGACGGCCACACCACGGAGTAGCCGCCTCGCCGGAACGTTGCTGGCCGCGACACTGGATCGCCGAACGGGCCAGAGCGTCAGTGGTCGTCGCGATCGCCGTCGACGAAGAAGGCCTTCATCTCCGGGTACTCCAGGATCGTCAGGGTGGGCGCGGCGGGCGTGGCGCGCTGACGCGTCGCGAACAGCGCCTGCTCGGACTGCGTCACCATGGCGCGTGCGAGATCGTGCGTGTGGATCGAGTGGTACCGGGCGGGCAGGAGCCAATCCACCAGCGGCATCGCCCGATTGAGGAGGCCCGGCGTGTTGGAATTGCCGAGCATCACCGCCGGACGGAACACGGCGAGGTCGTCGAAGCCCACGCCCTCGACGGCCTTCTCTTTCTCGCCGATGACCCTCGCGTAGGCCATGCGCGACTCGGCGTCGGCGCCGGCCGCCGTCATCACGGCGCACACCCGCACGCCGCCGGCCCTGGCAGCGCGGCAGAAGGCCAGGGGATAGCCGACCTCGATCCGGCGGACCTCCTCCGGCGGCATCTTCGCCGTCCCCTTGCCGACACCGAAAGCCACCAGGGCGATGTCGATGCCGCGCGCGTGCGGTGCCACCTCTGCCTCGAGGCGGTCCATGTCGACCACCAGTTCGGAGACCTTCGGGTCGGTGAACGTGCCGGTCCTGCGTCGTGTCACCACCACGACCCTGGTACACAGGGCAGTGCGGATCAGCAACTGGACGATGCGGCCGCCGACGTTGCCTGTCGCCCCCAGCACGATCGCCGAGTACGGTGTCGCTGCCCCTCGTGCTTCAGTGGCCATCTCGCCCCCTTTGGAGTGAGTCCGACATGCATGCGCCTCCTCAGCCAGTCGCGTCGCACGGACATCGCCACCATCATCGCGTGGCGCGACTGTTCCCCGCCGTAAGATGATCGCGTGATCGAGCCGCCCTCGTCGCCCGAGGCCGTCCAGTTCGGCCGTCCGCCGGAGGGCTGGCGTCGACGATGGTTCGCCATCATCTTCGAGTCGGACACACCCGCTGGCCGTCGCTTCGACCTGACGCTGCTGGTGGTGGTGGTCGCGAGCGTGCTTGTGGTGATGTTCGAGTCGGTGCGGCCGCTGGCGACCCGCCACGCGCAGCTGTTGCTCGCGGTCGAGTGGGCGTTCACGCTGCTCTTCACGGCAGAGTACGTCGCGCGACTCGCGTGCGTGCAGCGACCGCTGCGCTACGCCGGCAGCTTCTTCGGCCTCGTCGACCTGGCGTCGGTGCTGCCGATGTATCTGGCCGCGTTCGTGCCAGGACTGCACGTCCTCATCGACATCCGCATCCTGCGGATGCTGCGCGCCTTCCGCATCCTCAAGCTGACCGAGTACGTGCGGGAGTTCGCCAGTCTTGGCGACGCCCTCCACGCCAGCCGCCGCAAGATTGCCGTCTTCCTGTCGGTCGTGGCCATGGTCGTCGTGGTGCTCGGCACCGTGATGTATGTGGTCGAAGGGCCCGACAGCGGCTTCACCAGCATCCCGGTGGCCATCTACTGGGCGATCACCACGATGACGACGGTCGGCTTCGGCGACATCGCGCCGCAGACCAACCTCGGGCGGGCGGTGGCGAGCATCGTCATGCTCCTCGGCTGGGGGATTCTCGCCGTGCCCACCGGCATCGTGACCGCCGAGATGACGACGCGCCGCATGTCGCTGCTGGACGTCTCGCGCCACTGCGGGGCGTGCGGAGCGTCCGTGAGCGCCGCCGATGCCAGGTTCTGCCATCGCTGCGGCACCTCCCTCGCGTGAGTCGTCGACCGATCCGGTCGCGGTAGATTGCGCCGTGCCTCCCTCGCGGCCAACGCGTCAGCTGGACTGGCGCCACCTCGACAGCAAGCCGGACCGATGACCCCACCCGTGCACCGCTTCGTCTGCCGACCGCCTTGCTCACGTATGTCGGCTGGACACTGCTGACGCTCTTCGGCATGCGCTGGGCCAGCGACGGCAGCAATGGGACTTCGGGACCTTCGTCACGTCCGCCACCGCGGATACGGCCGCGCCTGAGGATTTCACGGCGGGATGGGTGTGGGCGTTGCCGATGGCGATCGTGCTGCCCAACGCGCTCTACGCGCTCGTCCTGTTGCGACGCGTCCGCAACGACACGCGGCTGTCGACCGACTGACGTCCGCGGCGGCCGGACACCAGGTCACGCCTCACGCGCCCTTGCCGCGGCGGACCCCGATCCATGCCACTTCCAACAGGAACGGGCCGGGCGTCTTGTCAGACAGCAGGAAGCCGATCGAGGTGATGCTGGAGGGCATCACGGGGCCCACGCCCCGCAGGACCCGGCCGAACGAGGTGGCCTCGAACTGCTCCAGCGGCACCGCCACCTCAATCCACTCGCCCTTGCGGGTCTGCACCGGTGCCCGGTACGAGAGGGCCCTCGCTCGCCCGGCCGCGTAGAGATTGAGCTGGTACGCGCGCCCGTCCCCACGCACGCGTGCGACGAGCACATCGCCCATCTGCAGGCCGAGAACCCGCGGCCGCGATCGTACCGAGGCGAAGCCGCCGTTGTTCTCGAGCGACAGCGTCCCGAAGAACTCGAGCGTCTGTCGTTCGGTGATCCTGAACCGGCCGTCGGACACCCCGCCCATGACGCCGTCGTTGACGGCCTGCCACTCGGTGGCCGCCCCCGGCGAAGCGAACCCGAACAGCGGCACCTGCGGAGCCTGAGCCATCGCCCCCCCGCCCATCAGAACGGCCAGCACGGAGGCCATCGTCACCCGACGCATCCTGTCACCCCAGAACTGCAGTCTAACCTCCATGCGCCTCGCCACTCTCGCCCTGTGCTCCGTCGTGATGGCGTGCAGTCCCCTGTGGGCTTTCGCTGATCCGGATCCGCTGTCGGCCTATCGCTGGACGCATCGGTTGCTGGTCGTCCACGTGCCGGATACCGAAGCCGGCCGGGCGACGCTGGAGGCCTTGCGGGCCTCACTCCACGACCGACTGGAGGACGTGCGCGCCCGCGATCTGCTGATCATCCCGGTGGGCGACCTGCCCCGTGCGGGGGACACCCTGCCGACCGCAGTCGCTCTTGGTGCGACGGAGCGCCTCGAGGTGCGCCAACGACTCGGTCTGCAGGATCGGGTGGCTCAGCTCGTGCTGATCGGGAAGGACGGTGGGGTGAAGGCGCGGCAGACGCAGGCCGTGTTCGATCTGGCGGAGCTCTTTGCCGTGATCGACACCATGCCGATGCGGCGTGCGGAGATGCCGTGACGTGACGGAGAGGGGCGAGACACCGGCCTCGCCCCCCCCTCAGCTCGTCAGCGGAACAGGCGCCAGGCCTTGCCGAGCCGCTTGAAGATGGTCTCGCCCGACGACCCGTCGACGCCATCGTTGTCGGTGACGATGAAGAGCATGTCATCGGCACGCACGGCCACACCCTCGGGCTTGTCGGTGATCCAGCCGTTGCTCGACAGCAGCGCCGGCCGCAGGTCGTAGATCTCCTTGTCGTCGCGCGTGTACGCCTGGTCGGCACCGGCCGACAACGGCAGACGCACCAGCGTCTTGTAGCCGTTGGGCGTCTCGGCGTCGCCTGGTGAGTCGAAGCTGCCGGTGAGATTGTCGCGCTCGATCAGGATCCAGCCGTCGGGCGTGTACGTGATCTCCGACAGCCCGATCCATGCCGCATCGACGGGCTTGGGCTGGAACTGATAGCTGATGGCCGTCCACGCCGCGTCATTGCTCGCCACCGAGGGGTCGAACACCCAGAGGCGCGTCTGGGTCGGCTCGCTGATGTTGCCGCCGTCCAGCGGGTCGTCATCGAGGAGATCACAGGCCGCCGTCGTGGCGTAGTTCCACCCGCGCTGCTGCGCGGCATAGATGAGATAGCCACCATCCGGCTTGGCGACGATGTCGAGCCCTTCGAACCCGGAGCCATGGCTGCCCGTGGCGCGGGTCGATGCCGGCATCTTGGCGCGCTCCGCAGCGCGACACGCGAGGACGCTCGACGGCAGTCCGACCGTCCGCAGCACCGCGCCCGTGGCTGGATCGACCTGGACCAGCCGGTTCGGACGCGTGTCGTCGCCGTTGCCCTCACTGGCAATCCACAGGTCGCCGTTGGGCGCGTAGGCGAGCCCTTCCGGGTCGAGGCAGCCCGCCGCGGTGGTGCACGGCGCGCCCACCGTCAGCGCTCGCGTGAGCACGGCCGGGGCCTGCGTCGTGTCGATGTCGAAGATGGTCGTCGGCGTATAGAAGGAATCGGCGATGGCCTGCAGGCGGCCGGGCCGACCGGGGACCTCCGTGAGACCCGACAGCGCGCCCCACGGCACCGGCGTGGGTGCGGCCCCGCCAATCGACTCGCTGGCCGAGAGGATGGAGGGATAGAACGGGCCGTCGTCGTCGAGCTTGTAGAGCTGCACCGTGGAGCGCACGCCGAACGGCGGCGTGTCGTTCTCTCCGGAGGCCACGAGCAGATTGCGATTGGTCACGGCGAGCAGGCCCTCAGGCGCCAGCGGTCCGGGCAGCAACTGCGAGAACTGGGGCACGCCACGACGGTCGATGAGATAGACCGCCACGAAGCTGCCGCGCTCGGAGCCGACAAACAGCACGTCGTTCGAGCCGTACCTGGCGAACAGGATCGCCTCGGGCTCCGTGCCCTTCGAGTTGGAGCGACGGTCCGGGTAGTGGCCGACGCGCACGCCGAGGTGCTCGAACTCGTTGCCGCTGTCGTAGAAGACCGTGCCGTCCAGGTTGAACAGCGTGAAGCCGCGGCTGCCGCCGTCGTAGTCGCCTTCGTTGGCGGTGGCGATGCGATCGCCCACCCACGTCACGGCATCGGGCTCGCGGAGTCGACCGGGCTGGCTGTTGACGAGCGCGATGGTGTTGGGCACGCCCGACCCTGCACGCACGGTGTCGATCTGGGTGAGGTCGACGGCGCCCGCCGAGAAGTGCGTCACGATGCTGCGCCGCCGCAGGTCGACCACCACGATGTGGTTGTTCTCCTGCAGCGTGACCACCGCCTGGTTCTTGCGGTTGATGTCGACGAACTCCGGCTCCGGGTCGTCCGGGAAGCGGTTGGCGTAGCCCACGAGCGAGACATCGTCACGGACCCACGCTGTCGGTGCGCCGGCCGTCTCGATCACCGAGAGATAGCCGGCGGGGTTGCCGAGCTGATTCTGCGGCATGCCACCAAGGCGGCCGCCGCCGGTCGTGCACGCGGCCTCGGCGACCGTCTGGTCATCGGCCGTGCCGCCCACACACAACGCCTCGTCGCGCTCGTTCTCGACGACGACGGCGATGTAGCGGGAGTCGGGGCTGACCTTGATCGAATCGGGCTGACCGCCAAGGTCGATGGTCGCCACCATGTTGCGGGTGACGAGGTCGATCACCTGCAGTTCACCGCTCGGCTGCTTCTTCGACAGGCTGGTGTCGATGGCCACGAGGACGTACTGATTGCGCAGCACGGTGACAGACGTCGGCGAGTAGGCCGGGGCGCTGGCGGGATCCGGGTCGAGCGCCAGCGTGCCGGCGGCCAGCGGCCTGGCCGGGTCCGAGATGTCGATGAAGCCGAGCGCCCCTTCGGCGTCGGTGTAGATCAACGTCCGACCGTCCGGCGTGGACGTGATGATCTCGGAGACCGTCGGTGTCTCGAGCCCGGCGTTGCGGAAGTTGGCAAACGTGCCGACCCGCGTGAAGCGCCGCCCGGCACGGCGCCGTCTGTCATCGCGGTCATCGTCATCGCGGTCGTTGGCGTGCGAGATTGGTGAGGCCGCGAGCGCCAGCATGACGGCGCAGCCGAATCCGAGCAGGGTTCTTCTCATTGTCGTGACGTCCTCCAGATGGGTTTTGCCACGCTACCGGCCGCAGGTATCAGCGATGTGGCGTTCGTGCGCCGTTCGTGTGACGACCGAGCGTCATCGCCGCATCGGCCCACGAACGCCCCTGTGCGTGAGGCATACTGCGAGCCACCTCGGCCCGTCGTGTCGACGCGGGCAACGTCCCCAGGCGTCGGCACGCGCCACGGCCCGGGGGCGCGTCCTGTCGACCACGCAGACGGAGCACGCGCCGAATGGGACGGAAGACCTGGTCCATCGTCCTCGCCCTGCTGGTCGCCCTGGTGATGATCGCCAGCGGGATCGGGCACCTCACCACCCCGGATCAGTTCGTGCCGCTGGTGCCGCCTGTGCTGCCGGCGGGGTTGGTCATCGCAGCCACCGGCGTGCTGCAGATCGCCATCGGGCTGGCGGCCCTGTGGCCAGGCACGCGGAAGTGGGCCGGGCTGGCGTTCGCGGCGCTGTGCCTCGCCTACCTGCCACTGCATCTGTGGGACTTCGTGCGTCCCGACCCGTTCTTCGCGTCGCCCGTCGCCGCGACGGTTCGGGTGGTGGTGCAATTGCTGTTCATCGCCGCCGGTTGTCAGCTGTGGCGCGTCGCTGATGCCTGACTGGCGCGCCGCCTCGTGCTACCTTCTGGCGATCCGGGGCAGGTCACGTGCCGCTCACATGCCGTGCGGACCCTCCAGGCACGAGGAGCAGACAGTCATGTCCATCACGAGACGCGAGTTCGGACGAGTTGCCCTGGTCGGCGTGCCCTCCCTGGGTGCGGCGCTGCGCGGGTCCATCGGCACGGCCAGTGCCCAGACCGCGGCGCCCATGTCGCGGTGGGGCGGCGTGCAGGTCGGGCTCAACGTCCCGTACAGCCTCGGGCTCGGAAACAACCTCGCCGCCGAAGAGCTCCTGACCCACCTCGTCGACTTGCGCATCGGATCGGTCGAGTTGCGCGCGCAGCCGGTCGAGCACTTCCTCGGATCGCCCACGGTGCGGGCCGCCGCAGAGGCGGCCAAGGCCCGCGAGGCGGCGCGCGCCGCAGGACAACCGGCGCCGACGCCGCAGCAGATGGCGCAGGGAGGACGCGGCGGCGGCCGAGCGCAGACGCCCGAGCAGGTCGCAGCCGCGCAGGCGCAGAAGGCCGAGGTCCGCGCCTGGCGGGCGTCCGCCCCGTCCGCCCGTGTGAAGGCGTTCCGCCAGCTGTACGAGCAGGCGGGCGTGGTGATCGACGTGCTGAAGGTGGACGACCTCTACACGGTGTCGGACGAGGAACTCGACTACTTCTTCCAGATGGCGCGTGACCTCGGCGCCCGGGCGATCTCGTCGGAGCTGCCGCAGCAACGCAGCGACACGAAGCGCATCGGGGCGTTCGCCGACCGGCACAAGGTGTTTGCCGCCTATCACCACCACGCGCAAGGCACGGCGGCGCTGTACGAGGAGATCTTCACCGAGGCGAAGTACAACGGCGCCAACATCGACATCGGCCACTGGACGGCGACGCACAACGAATCGCCGCTCCCGTT
The DNA here is from genome assembly GCF_022842525.1 of Luteitalea sp. Classification (NCBI taxonomy): domain Bacteria; kingdom Pseudomonadati; phylum Acidobacteriota; class Vicinamibacteria; order Vicinamibacterales; family Vicinamibacteraceae; genus Luteitalea; species Luteitalea sp. Next base: position 46,706 of record NZ_JALHPM010000002.1, on the reverse strand, counting down.
TCTCGCGAAGCACGCCGATCGCATCCCTCACATCCACGTGAAGGATCGCCGGTTCGGGACCAATGGCGGCGAGAATCGCCCGTTCGGCGAGGGCGATACGCCGGTGCGGCAGACCCTGCAGGCCATCCGCGACAACAAGTGGGCCATCCGGCCGATCATCGAGTTCGAGTACCGCGTGCCGGAGGGGTCGACGCGCGCGGCCGAGATCACGAAGGCCCTCGCGTACTGCCAGGCGTCGTTGCAGGGTTGATTCGGTGCGGTCGAGCGAAGTACAGCACTGAATGATACAGTGATGTAGTGACCAAGACGCCTGTTCCGCTGTCGATTCTCGAACTCGGTCGGGTCAAGCAGGGATCCGACCGCCGGGCGGCCCTCGACGAGGCCCGGACGCTGGCGCAGCACGCCGAGCTCCTCGGGTATCGCCGTTTCTGGGTGGCCGAGCACCACAACGCGCCAACCGTGGCCACGGCGGCCACCTCGCTGGTCATCGCGCACGTCGCGGCGGGCACCAGCACCATCCGCGTCGGGGCGGGCGGCATCATGCTGCCCAACCACGCGCCCTACGTCATCGCCGAGCAGTTCGGCACGCTCGCGACCCTCTTCCCGGGCCGCATCGACCTCGGCCTGGGCCGCGCCCCTGGCACCGACCAGCTGACCCTGCAGGCGCTGCGCCGCGAGCCGTCGGCCGCCGACCACTTCCCGCAGGATGTCCTCGAACTGCAGGCCTTCCTCGGACCGGTCCAACCGGGGCAGCGCATCGAGGCCGTGCCGGGGTCAGGGACGCAGGTGCCGCTGTGGATCCTGGGGTCGAGCCTGTTCGGCGCCCAACTCGCCGCGCAGCTCGGGCTGCCATTCGGCTTCGCGTCGCACTTCGCGCCCGGGTCGCTCGATCAGGCGCTACGCGTCTACCGCGACGGCTTCACCCCGTCGCGCCAGCTCGATCGCCCGTACGCGATGGTGGGGGTCAACGTGATCGCCGCTCCCACCGACGCCGAGGCCCGCCACCTCGCCACCTCGCAGCAGATGTCGTTCGCCGATCTCGTGCGCGGGATGCGGGGGCTCGTGCAGCCGCCCATCGACGACATCGACCACTACTGGTCGCCGATGGAGAAGGCGCACGCGTCGCAGATGCTGGCGTGCAGTGTCGTCGGCAGTTCGTCGACCGTGAGTGCCGGGCTCGACGCGCTGCTGTCACGCACGCAGGCCGACGAGCTGATGATCGTGTCGGATGTCTTCGACCCTGCGCTGCGCCTGCGCTCGTTCGAGATGATCGCGGACGCTACGGGCGTGCGCCGCCTCATGACCGCGTCGAGTGATCCCGCCGCGGTGCCCAGCCTGGCCTGATCGCGGCGATCAGAAGCCCAGCGGCGGCGTCCATGGCGCATCGCGCCACGTGTGGTCGCCACGAAGGTACGCCCGCAGGATCCGCTGCATCGTCACCGCGTCGACGCCGTCGTCGATGTCGTGCATCGTCTCGCCGTCGTTGGTGACCTGTACCTGGTATGGCCCGTCGCCATCACCAGCGGCCTGCAGGAAGCGTGCGCCGTCCTCCAGGATCAGGTACTCGACGTCGCCACGCTGCAGCGCCGCGAGGGCCGCGTCCAGATGCGCAGGCGTCACGCCTGACAGACCTCCCGAGCCCGTCGTGGCTGGATCACCGGCCTCCGACAGCAGCGAGTCGAGCAGCGAACCGGAGTCCGGCCAGCGAAGATCCATGGGTGCGCCGACGATAGCACGGCGGTCCACCTGTCATACACTGCGGGCGATCACTCAGCAGATTCCGCTCGGTGTCCGTCGCGAGGCGTCCCGCGGCGACACTCTGCGTCCGAGGCACAGAGATGAGCAGCGGTCCTGAAAGCACGGGTGTGACCCGAAGCGCCTTCGGGTGCATCACCGTCCCGTTCCTGCTGATCGCTCTCGTTCCACTCGGGTGGGGCGCGCGGTCCAGCTGGCAGGCCGGCGACCTGGCCCGTCGAGGCGACGTGGTCGACGGGCGCGTCATCGAGTTGCGATACGTCGAATCGAATCCGACGTCCGGACGCGCCAGCCGTGGCAGCCGCGTGCGCAGCGAGTCGCCGGTCGTGCAGTACACGACCCGCACAGGCGAGTCTCGAGTGGCCATCGGGAGCGTGAACCGAGGTCCAGCACCGTGGAAGGTCGGCGACGTCGTGGCGGTCGTCTACGACCCGCAACGCCCCGAGCGCGCCGACCTGCAGAGCGAGGTCGGCGCCTGGCGTCGGTGGTTCGTCATCTGGTGCGCGGTGGCGATCGCCCCCTTGGCCATCGCACTCGCGCCGGTGGTCTTGCTCCTGCGCCAGCGTCGTTCCCGCCCTGCCGGCCTGTAGCACCCGGGCAAGCCGGCGAGCTCAGCGGTCGATGGGCCTGGCCTCGCGCGACAGGACGGCCATCGTCTCGCGAAAGCGATCACGGACGCGTGCGCGCGCTGCGTCGGCACGGCGTCGTGCCGACGCAGGGTCGCGGGCGATGGCGAGCACCGCGGCAGGCATCGCGGCGGCTTCGGCCGGCACGTCGAAGTCGAAGAGCCAGTCGCCGAGCCCGATGTCGCGCCACATGATCCCCTTCGAGCTCTGCTCCTCCCAGCGGCAGACGATCGCTGGGATGCCGTGCCCGATGCACATGATCGGGCTGTGCATCTCGTGGCCGAACAACCCGGCCGACCGACGATAGACGCTGATCGCCTCGTCAGGCAGCCAGAAGCGGTCTCGCCAGACGACGCGCCGGCGCACGTCGGGGGGAAGCCTCTCGTAGAGCATCTCGCGCGTGATCGCCATCTGCGTCTCGTCCTCGGGACACAGCAGCACGCGCAACGACGTCTCGCGGACCACCGCGTCGATTGCGGCACGCAGCGGCGCGTGATCGGCCTCCTTCTTCTCGCGGTTCCTCGCCTCACGCACCGGATTGACGGGCTCGCGGCTGCTCGGCACGAGCCAGTACGGCGTGAAGCGATACCGCGAGATGCAACAGAGAAACGTCCGGTCTTCGAGGCCGTGACTGGCAAGGAACGCCTCCGCCGTCGCCTCGTCGCGAAGGTCGGTGGCGAAGGCGGTGTCGGGTCCCCATTCCATGATGGGCGCGCGCACGCCGTCGGCGCGGGCGCGGGCCAGCGAGACGGAGTCGCGGAAGAACACGAAGCGGGCCTTCGACAGCGTCGCCTTCTCCGGGATGCCGTAGAGCCCGTAGGTGACGCCGTGCACCCCGAAGCCGCGCCCGGTGCGGCGAACGAAGGCCTCGGCGTGGGCCCATCCGAGCGTGGCCGGCCCGGACCCGTGCAGGAAGAAGTCTGCGCGATCCATCGCGGCCAGGACGTCCGGCGCCGTCACGTCCCCCCGCGCGTCGAGCGCACCCTCGACAATCGTCAGGCGCGGGAAGCGCCGCAGCATCATCGTGCGCGCCGCGGCGGTCAGAGGCTTGTAGAGCCAGAGGGTGACCTGCGCGTCCGGCAGGTGCGTCTCGATCATCGCGAGGGCACCGGGCGTGTGCGCCACATCGCCGATGTTGACCGTCTGCCAACCCGAGCACAGCAGCAGCCGGATGGGGCGGCCGCGGGTCTGCGCCGCCACCGACGCGGAGAGCGCCGTCATCACGGACGTCTGCAGGAACGTGCGCCGTCGCATGGGAACCACTCGCGTCATCGAAAGATCTCCTCGCGGGCGACGTCGGTCATCGCCACCACACCCGGATGCCTGAGCCGGCGCTCGACCGAGATCACGTAGTACCGCTCACGCACACCCTCCGCCTTGCCGACGAAGCGTCCCCCATAGAACTCCGCCACATCGTCGGCGACGGCCGCCGGGGCCGGGAACACGCATCCCGCCGCCTGCCCGAACACCTTCATCAAGGCAGAGTCCTCGAACTCGCCGACGACGGCCGGCGCGATCTTGTGTCGCCCGAACCAGTCCTCGAGTGCGTGCCGCAGCGGGCTGTTGGTCGTGGGCATCAGCATCGGCGCCTTGTGCAACGACCGCGGAAACTGCCGCCGGAGCCGCCGGGCCACGGCCGCCGGCGCGAAGAACGCGATGTCCGACTCCCCGAGCAGGTGGTTGAACACCTTGATCGGCAGATACGCCGGGGCCTGCACGTTGGCGATGACCACATCCATCGTGTACGTCGCCAGTTTCGCGATCAGCTGCTCGGGATCGTCTTCCAGGCACACGAGGCGCATGGGGTCCGGCTGCGTGATCACCGGCCGCAGCAGGCGGTAGACGACGAGCTTGGGCACCGCGTTCGCGATGCCCACGGTCAGCGGCGCGGCTCGCCAGGACCCGCGACCCTCGAGCGTCTTCATCATCTCGCGCCCGATGCCGAAGATGTCGTCCGCATAGCCGTAGACCGTCCGCCCGACGTCGGTCAGGAGCTGCGTGCGCCCCTTCCGCAGGAACAGCTGCTGACCGAGGGCCTGCTCCAGCATGCGCACCTGCGCGCTGACGGTCGGTTGCGACAAGTGCAGCGTCACGGCGGCCTTCGACACGCTGCCCTCGCGCACCACGGTCCAGAAGTACAGCAAATGGTGATAGTTCAGCCAGTGCACGCTGCCGCTCCATGTATAGAGAAAACCATCGGTCTGTCGACAAAGTATCTATTTGTTCGCTGTCCACCAAAAACTCTACCGTGAACGTGCAGCGCCGATGCGGTCTTCCGCGCACGGCGCCGAGTCCTCCACGGAAGGGTCACTCTGATGGACCTCACCGAACGGATCCTGGCGGCGTATCGCGGCGTGCCCGGGCTGAGACTGACGACAACCCAGGCAGGTCGGCTGTGGGCGTGCGCTCCGGAGGACTGCGAGCGCGCGCTCAATCACCTCGTGACGGCCGGCTACCTGTACATCGATACGAGGGCCCAGTACGCGTGGCACGGTCAACTGGCCGGCGGCCGGCCCGCCGAGCCGCACGGAGGCATGAGAGCGGTTCATGGCTCCTGACGCAGGCACCGCCTGGCACACGCGCCAGGTCGCGGACGTCCTGAGCACGCTGGCGACGCATGAGACGGGGCTGACCTCCGAGGAGGCGAGTCGTCGTCTTCAACAGCACGGCCCGAACGAACTGCAGGTGTTCGCACGGAGTTCGGCCTGGCACACGCTGGCGGCGCAGTTCAAGAACGTGCTCGTCGTCATCCTCCTCGTGGCGACCCTGCTGTCGGGTCTGCTCGGGCACGGCCTCGAGGCCGCGGTCATCGCGGTGATCGTGCTGTTTGCCGTGCTGCTCGGCTTCGTGCAGGAGTATCGCGCCGAGCGGGCGCTCGAGGCGTTGCGCGAGATGGCGGCGCCGATCGGCCACGTGCTGCGCGGCGGCGTGGAGGTGGCCATTCCGGCCCGCGACCTCGTGCCGGGTGACGTCCTCGTGCTGCGGGCCGGCGACCGGGTGCCGGCCGACGCCCGCGTGACGGTGGCCATCAACCTCGCCATCGACGAAGCGGCGCTGACCGGCGAGTCCGAGGCGGCGGAGAAGTCGTCGGCGGCCCTTGCGACGGTCGACGCGCCGCTCGGCGATCAGTCCAACATGGCCCGTGCCGGCACCGCCGTCACCCGGGGGCGCGGCCAGGCCGTCGTCGTCGCCACGGGCATGTCGACCGAGTTCGGCCGCATCAGCCGCCTGGTGCAGACCGTCGAGGCCGGACGCACGCCCCTGCAGGACAACCTCGACCGCCTGGGCTCGATCCTCGGCAAGGCGGCGCTCGCCATCGTAGCCGTGATTGTCGTGCTGGGCGTGTGGCGCGGCATCCCGCCGCTGGAGATGTTCATCTTCGGCATCGCCCTCGCCGTGGCGGTGGTCCCGGAGGCGCTGCCGGCCGTGGTGACCATCTCGCTGGCGATCGGCGTGCGCCGCATGGTGAAGCGTCAGGCACTCGTGCGACGGTTGCCCGTGGTCGAGACGCTGGGCAGCACCTCGGTGATCTGCTCGGACAAGACCGGCACGCTGACCAGGAGCGAGATGACGGTGCGCCGGCTGTCTACCGGCGGCCGGACGTTCGACGTGACCGGCGTGGGCTACGACCCGGTCGGCGAGTTCCTCGACGCCGGCGCCGCCATTCAGCCGCCGCCCGCCGTGAGGGCGCTGCTGCACGCCGCCGTCCTGTCGTCCGATGCGCGGGTGCGGCGCGACGAGCACGGTCGGTGGCACGTGGAGGGTGATCCCACCGAGGGGGCCCTCGTGGTCGCCGCCGCGAAGGCGGGCCTCGATCAGGCCTCGGCCAACGAGGCGCAGCCGCGGCAGCACGAGATCGCCTTCACCTCCGAGCGCCGACGCATGACGACCATGCACGACGTCGGCAACGGGGTCCTCGTGGCGTATTCCAAGGGCGCCGTGGACGCCATCCTGCCCGACTGCACCACATGGGCCCGCGATGGTGGGGACGTGCCGTTGCAGGACTCCGATCGCGAAGCACTGCTGGCGCTGGAGCGTGACATGGCGGCGGCCGGTCTCCGCGTCCTGGCGGTGGCCGGCAAGCACGAGGCCACCTGCGAGGATGCCGAACGAGGCATGACGTGGCTTGGCCTCATCGGCATGATGGATCCTCCGCGCGCCGAAGCACGGGCCGCCGTGCAGACGTGTCGCGACGCGGGCATCACGCCGGTGATGATCACGGGCGATCACCCGCTGACGGCCACGGCCATCGCCAGCGAGATCGGCCTGCTCGACGGACGGCGCGTCGTGTCCGGGCTCGACCTCGCGGCGCTCTCGGACGACGACCTCACGCGCGGGATCCACGAGATCGGCGTCTACGCACGGGTGTCGCCCGCCGACAAGCTGCGCGTCATCGATGCCTGGCAGCGCCGCGGCGAGGTCGTGGCGATGACGGGCGACGGCGTCAACGACGCACCCGCGCTGAAGAAGTCCGACGTCGGCATCGCCATGGGCATTGCCGGCACCGACGTCAGCAAGGAAGCCGCGGCGGTGACGCTGCTCGACGACAACTTCGCGAGCATCGTCGCGGCAGTGGAGGAGGGGCGGATCGTCTTCAGCAACATCCGGAAGTACCTCACCTTCCTGCTCTCGTCGAACGTGGGCGAGATCCTGCTGATGGCCGGGGCGGCCCTTGCGGGGATGCCGCTGCCTCTGACGGCCGTGCAGATCCTCTACGTCAACCTCGCCACGGACGGTCTGCCCGCCCTGGCGCTCGCCGTCGATCCCCCCGAGGCCGACCTCATGCGGCGCAAGCCGCGTGATCCGCGCGCCGGCGTCTTCACGCGGCCGCTCGTCGTGCTGCTGCTGACCGGCGGGTTCTGGTCCGCGGTCATCAACCTCGGTCTGTTCACCTGGCTGCTCCAGAGCGGACGTCCCGTGGCCGAGGCGATGGCGATGACCTTCGTCTCGCTCGTGCTCATCCAGTTCTTCAAGGCCTACAACTACCGGTCCGACCGCTTTTCGGTGCTCCGCAGGCCCTTCGCCAACCACTGGCTGAACATGGCCGTGGCCTGGGAGCTCGTGCTTCTGGTCCTCATCATCTACGTCCCCTTCCTCCAGCAGCCCTTCGGAACCTTCACGTTCGCCTGGACGGACTGGGCGCTCACGGTGACGCTCGCGCTCACCATCGTGCCGGTGCTCGAGACCGTGAAGTGGCTGGAGCGCCACGGCTACCTGGGTGAACTGAACTGAGGGAACCATGCCTGCTGTGAAGGCGTTTCGTGTGCTCGTCGCCACCGATGGCTCGACCGCTGCCCGGGCGGCGCTGACGACGGCGGTCCGATTCCCCTGGCCGTCCGGGGCTCGCGGCTTCGCCGTGGTCGCCAAAGAGACCGGCGTCGAGTTCTCCCCTGCGGTCCTGGTGGCGGCACTCGATCACGCGGCAGATCTGACGGCCCTGCGTGCGCAACGCAGCCTGGCGACACGGTGGCCGGATGGACAGGCGCGCGTCATCGAGGCCGAGCCTGTCGAGGCCATCCTGCGCGAGGCGAAGGCGGTGCGCGCCGACGTCATCGTGCTCGGCTGGCGTGGCCACGGCGCCGTCCGGCGGCTCCTCAGTGGCAGTGTCTCGCGTGGCGTGGCCCGCCGTGCTCCCTGCGCCGTCCTGGTGGTCCGGCGGGCCCGTCGCGAGTGTCGTCGTGTGGTCATCGGTCTCGACGCCTCGGCGCACGCGGCGCGGGCGCTGGAACTGCTCACCGCCCTCACGCGTCCGGACGGCGGGCACGTCACCCTGCTGCGGGCGATCGACACGATGCCCGTCCCCGCCCAGGCCCTGGCCCCGTCAGGCACGCGCGCGTCGGTCGCGACCGAAGTGGCCCGCATCAACGACACGCGCCGCGCCGCCGCACACAAGGACCTCACGCGCGCCGCGAAGGTCCTCGAGGCCGCCGGGTGGGACGTGGATCAGGTCGTCACCGAGGGCGCGCCCCTGCACGACCTGCTCGCCGTGGTGGCGAAGACGCATGCCGATCTCGTGGTCGTGGGCGCCAGGAGCGCCACGGGGCTGCGCCACCTGCTGCTCGGCAGCGTCGCGGAGGGCGCGATGAACGCCAGCCCCGTCCCCGTGCTCATCGTCCGGTAATCACGAGGGGGACCCGGCGGCGGCGCTTGCCGCCACTGGGGCGGGACAGCGCCTGCTTCAAGTCGAGTCGCTGCCGGCCGATACCAATCCCACGTGGTACAGCTCAGCCACGAGGGACCGACATATGGCAGCAGGCCTGACGGCACTGGGATTGAACGCACGGGAAGCCGCGAGCGCGCCCCGCGCCGAATTGCTCTCGGACTTTCTCGTCCGTCTGATCGACGTGGTCGGGGAGTTCGCACCGCCGTCCGACGACGGCGATCTCGACAGATTCACGCGGGCGCTGCGGGGCTATCGCGCCATTGCCGCGGACGCGCGCCAGGAGGACGCCCTCGAGCGCGCCACCGAGGCGTGTGTGGCCGAGTGCACGGCGTACTTCAAGGCCTCCCGCACCTACGCCCGTGATCGCGAGCGGGAGTGGACCGAACTGGTCGGCATCCTCCAGGAGGCGGCGCGCCTCTCGCTCGGTCACTCGGCGGACTTCAACGCGCAGGTCCTGGCGTCGTCGCAGCGTGTGGAGACGATCGCGCAACTGGAGGACATCCGCGACCTGCGCCGCCGTCTCGGTGACGAGGTGACGGGCCTGCGTCGGGCCGTGGCCGAGAAGCAGAAGCGCGAGGACGAGCAGTTCCGCGCGCTCAACAAGCGCGTCGAGAGCCTGCAGGTCCGCCTGGCCGAACTCGAAGTGGAAGTTGCGCTCGACCCGTTGACGAAGATCGCCAACCGGGGATCGTTCGACCGCGCCCTCGTGCAGATGGTGGCGGCGGCCCGTCGCAAGGACACGCCGCTCGGTCTGGCGATGATCGACGTCGACCACTTCAAGCAGATCAACGACACCCACGGCCATCAGATCGGCGACCGTGTCCTGCTCTGTCTCACGCAGAAGCTCACCAAGGCGGTGCGCACCGGTGACCTGGTTGCCCGCTACGGCGGGGAGGAGTTCGCGATTCTTCTGCCGGGCACGACGGCGACCGAGGTCGAACAGCGGCTGCGGGCGCTGCTGGCCGAGATCGCCGCCGCCACCTTCGCCTACAAGAGCCTGGGGGAGGAGCAGTACATCCGCTTCACGGTCAGCTGCGGTGTGACCCACCTGCAACCGAGCGACAGCGAATCGGACCTGGTCGCGCGGGCCGACGACGCGCTGTACGAGGCCAAGCGAAAAGGCCGCAATCGCGTCGTGGCCCGCAAGCCGTCGCTGCTCGGCCGCATGCTGGGCAAGTAGACGCCGGGCCCGGGCCCATCAGCCCTGCCGTCGGACGCGGCCCGCGATGCGGCCGTACGCACGCGTCGCGACCAGACGCACCAGCGAGCGTGACAGCCCCGGATCGAGGTGCCGCCCGAAGGCATGGAGATCGGCCAGCAGCCGCCGGTGCGCCACGGCCCGGGGCAGCAGCCGCGCCATCACCTCGCGCAGGATGTCGACGATGCGGGTGCGGGTGGCCCGAGGCAACTCGAGCGCCGCCTCGGCAAACCGCCAGACTTCCAGGGTCTCGCGCCACCAGCGGGCGTCGCCGGCCCATGCCACCCGGACCGTCGTGTCGTGACTGCGATGCCGGTTCAGCGGCTCGGCGACGAAGGCGACATCGGACACCAGGAGCATCCGCAGCCACGTCATCCAGTCGCCGGCGAGGCGCATCGATTCCGGCGCCCCACCCACATCTGCGTACACCGCGCGCCTGAAGACGACCGCGCTCGCATTGGGGATGGTGTTGGTGACCGCGAGCAGGTGTGCGCACTCGGCGCGGCCGTCATCGACGTAGTCGCTCAACCAGTGCGTCCGATCGATGCTGTCGGTCCACTGCGTCTGCGTACCGGTGACGCGATCGTTCGCGTCGATGCAGAGCGACTGCGCGAACGCGACCCCACACGTCGGATGCCTGTCGAGCCGGTCGACCAGCGTCTCGAGCAACCGCGGGTCAGCGTCGTCGTCGGACTCGGCGATCCAGACGAGCGGCGCGGTGGTGGCGGCCACCCCGCGGTTCCATTGCACGAAGGGCGAGCCGGAGTTGACCGCACTGGACACCACGCGCAGTCTCGGGTCGGGAGACCGACGGGCGATCACCTCCAGCGAATCGTCCGTCGAGGCATCGTCCAGCACCAGCACTTCGATGTCGCGGAGGGTCTGGCCCAGCACCGAGTCCAGCCGCCGTGCCAGGAAGGGGGCGTGATTGTAGTTGGGCACCACGACGCTGACGATCGGCATCGGGCAGGCTCGTGGATCAGCAGCTTCGCGTGGCGTCGGATGTCGGCAGCGGCATCGGCACGAGGGGCTGCGTGCGCGCCAGCGCGTCGAGGTCGGCGATGACGTGGCGCAGATCGCCCGATCCCGCCTCGTGGTACTGGTCGTCGGCATTGATGCGCCAGGGATCCGTGATGCCGCCCAGCAGATTCTCGGCGGCCATCATCGCGGTGGCCATCGAGTGGTCCTGGTTGTTGTACTTGTGCATGCCATTGCGGCCGGCCACCTGCAGGTTGACCAGCGTCGACAGGTGGTCACGAATCACCGCGACGGCCTCTTCGTAGTCGGTCGAGTAGACCGGATAGGCGTGGGGCATGCGCACCACCGCGCCATCGCTGACGGTGTCGGCCCGCGCGAGGCCGAGGACCTCGAGTTCGCGTCGACCGAGGGCGATCAGGTCGTCATCGCTCATCTGCCAGAGCGCGTCGCCCTCGGCACAGAAGTACTCGAGGCCGAGGCACGTCTTGCCGGCGTCGGGCACCATCTCCGGGCTCCAGTTCTTGAAGTTCTGGATGCGGCCGAGCTTGACGCTGGGGTCGTGCACGTAGATCCAGTTGTCGGCGAAGATGTCGGCGACATCGATGATCAGCGCCACCGTGATGAACGCCCGGTACTGCAACCGCGCGGCCGCGTGGCGCACCGCCTCCGGGGCGGGTGGCGACAAGCTCTCGATCAGCGCCCGGAGCGGCATCGTCGACAGCACGGCGTCCACCGGCACGGTGACGGTCTCGTCCCGATGTCGGTACGTCACCTCCTGCACGCGGTGGCCGTCGTGCGAGAGGTCGCACAGCGTCGCCCCGAGCAGCACGTCCTGTCCGCCTTCCTCGAGCCGCTGCTGGAAGGCTTCCCACATCATGCCCGGTCCGAAGCGGGGGTACTCGAACTCCTCGATCAGCGACTTGACTGGCGCACTGCCCTTGCGTCGAAAGCGCTTGAAGAGCATGTCGGTCACGGCGGTCCACAGCGACAGCGACTGGATGCGCTGCGCGGCCCACTGCGCGCCGATCTCGGAGCACGGCATGCCCCAGACCTTCTCGGTGTAGGTCTTGAAGAACACCTCGAACAGGCGTCGTCCGAAGCGGTTGCAGACCCAGTCCTCGAAACTCGCTTCGTGGGGGATCGGCCGCACCCGGCTCCACGCGTAGCTGCCGACGACGCGCACGGCATTGACGATGCCGAGTCCGCGCAGGGCGTTGAGAGGCCGCAGGGGGTACGAGAAGTAGTGTCCGTTGTAGAAGATGCGCGACAGTCGTGGCCGGGTCAGCAGGTCCGGCCCGAGCATGTCGTGCCACATCTGCCGCAACGCGGCCACGCGCGTGAAGAAGCGATGGCCGCCGATGTCGAACCTGAAGCCCTTGTAGGTGACGGTGCGGGCGAGACCGCCGACCTGATCGTCCATCTCGAGCACGGTGACGCGACGACCTCGCCGCATCAGCGTGTGTGCGGCCGTCAGACCTGCAGGCCCGGCCCCGATGACCAGGACGTCAATACGGGGCCGTTCGCTCATGAGTAGTCGTGCATTCCGATGGAGTCCACGGCAGGAGTGCCGGTGTCGCGGATGATACCATCCGCGCTTACGTGTTCGGATGATCGAACAGGCATCTCCGGTGTCATCGTCGCTGCGCACGCAGGTCGTGTCGCGTCTCATCATTGCCCTTGCAGCGCTGTGGATCGGCGGCGCCGGTTGGTGGTGGGGGACGACATCGGCAGGCAGCGCCGACGCGCATGGCTACATCAGTCAGGCCGCACTGTGGCTCGACGGTCGTCTCGTGGTTCCGCACCCGATGGCGACCACGGTGCCGTGGCCGGATGCCGAGTGGACCTTCGCACCGCTCGGGTATCGACCGGGCGTGGAGCCGGGGACGCTGGTGCCCGTGTATCCCGCCGGGTTGCCGCTCGTCATGGCAGGCGCCCAGGCTCTTGGTGGACGCGAGGCGATCTACCTGGTCGTGCCGCTGTTCGGGGTGCTCGCGGTGCTGGCCACCGCCCGACTGGCGACGCACCTCGCGTCGATCGACGCCGGAGCGATTGCCGCCCTGACGCTCGCCTCGAGCCCGACGTTCCTGTTCTCGCTGATGTGGCCGATGAGTGACGTGCCCGCGAGTGCCTTGTGGGTGCTGGCGCTGGTGTTCGCCGCGGGCGTCGGCCTGCCCTCGGCCTGCGCTGCCGGTCTTGCCGTCGGCCTCGCCGTGCTCACGCGGCCCAATCTCGTGCTCGTCTCGCTCGCCCCCGCGGGCTACCTGCTGTGGCGTGTCGTGAGCCGACCCTCACGACGTCCGGAGTGGACCCGCCTGCTCGTGGTGGGTGTGCTCACGACCGCTGGCTGCCTCGGTGTCGCGGCCATCCATACCCGGCTGTACGGATCGCCGCTGGCGACCGGCTACGGACACGCGAGCCAGATCTACGACGTGACGCGGGTCACGACCACGGCGTCGGGCTTCGTGACTCGACCGCTGGCCCTCGAGCCCCTGCTCGTGATCCTCTGTGTGACTGGGCTCGTGTCGCAGCGCTGGCAGGGAACCCGAGCCTCCGCAGAGGCCGTGATGGCCGCGGCGGCGATGGCCCTGGTCCTGACGTCGTACGCCTTCTACGTCTCGTTCCCGGAGTGGTGGTACGTGCGACTGCTGCTGCCGGCATGGCCTGTGGCGGCAGCGTTCGCGGGCGTGGCCGTGGTGCGACTCGTCCACCGCCTGTCGCCTCGAGGGCGCGTCGCGTCGCAGGTCGCGATCGGGGTGTTCATCGTCATCGTCGGCGGTCGAGAGGCGATGGCTCGCGGGGTCTTCGACCTGCGCGAGGCCGAGGCGCGCTACGAGACGGTGGCGCGGTTCGCGCGCCAGTCCCTGCCGCCCAACGCCGTGTTCTTCGCGTTCCAGCAGAGCGGCGCGCTGCGCTACTACGCCGACCGGCCGATTCTGCGCTTCGACGTGCTGGCGCCGCGCTGGTTCGACGATGCCATCAGCAAGATGCGCGTCCGTGGCTATCGCCCCTACTTCGTCGTCGAGGACCACGAAGAGGTGGTGTTCAAGGCACGCTTCCGCCCCGTGAGCCCGCTCGGCTATCTCGACTGGGCGCCGCTGGTGGAACTGGACGGTCCCGTGCGGGTGCGCATCTACGACCCCGCCGATCGCGACAAGATGCGTCGCGGCGAGGCCTATCCGACCGTCAGACTGACACCGTGACCGATCGCCCGCATCCACCCGGTAGCCACCGGCCGCGGCGGGTCGTCTTCCTGCCTCACTGGCCGGACAACCCCTATCAGGTATTGCTGGCCTCCGGCCTCGAGGCTCTTGGGGTCCACGTCGGTGTCGTCGACAGGCTGGCGCTGTTTCTGCCGGCCATCTGGCGTCGTGGTCAGCCCGGCATCGTCCACCTGCACGCGCCGGATCACTTCGTCGTGTACCGCCGCTCGCACCTCGCCGCCGCCATCGCGCTCGTGCTCTACTTCGTCCAGCTGGCCCTGCTGCGGCTGGGCGGCGCCCGCATCGTCTGGACGGTGCACGACCTCATCAACCACGAGCGGCGTCGCCCGCGCGTCGATGCGCTCGTCAGGGCGGGCACCGCGCGGCTGGCGCACGCCATGATCGTGCACTGCGAGGCGGCTCGGCGGGAGGTGGCGCTGGCGCTCGGGTGTGATCCCGCCCGCCTGCGCGTCGTGCCTCACGGTCACTACAGCAGCACCTACCCCGATCCCCAGCCGACCGCACGCGCGGCGCGGGCCGCACTCGGCCTGCCGTCTGCGCCGCTCATCGTCCTCTTTCTCGGCAACCTGCGTCGCCACAAGGGACTCGAGGTCCTCATCGACGCCTGGGTGCGGCTCGATCGCCCGAACACCCGCCTCGTCATTGCCGGGGCGCCGTTCGACGACGCCATCGGGCAGGCACTCGAGGGCCTCGTCACCGGACGGCGCGACATCGACCTGCGCGCTGCGTCGGTGCCTGACGCCGACGTTGCGACGTACCTGCGTGCCGCCGACGTCGTGGTCTGCCCGTTCACGAGCTCGCTGACGTCGGGATCGCTGGCCTTGGCGTTGTCGTTCGGCAAGCCCGTCGTCGCCTCGCGCCTCGGCTGTGCGGTCGAGATGACGACCGAGGCCGGCGGGTTCCTGTACGACCCGACCGCGCCCGAGGGCTTGCTCGTGGCGCTGCGGGCCGCCGTCGACGCGCGCGACCGGCTGGCCACCATCGGCGAGGCCAACCGCAGCCGGATGCAGCAGTGCGACTGGTCGTCCATCGCCCGCCAGACGCTGGCGGTCTATGACGAGGCCAGCGGATAGGGCGCGTCGAGACCGGTGAGATCGAGCACCGATCCGCGCAGGATCTTGCGGTAGGTGCGTCCCACGCTCGTCCACGACTCGCTGTCGAGGCGCTGCTGGGCGGCCTCGGCAAGGCAGGCGCGCAACGCGTCGTCGTCCAGCACGCGCGCGAGGCCTGCCGCCAGTGCGCGGGGTGAGCGGCGCGAGATGCGGAAGACGGCGTCGCCGACCTCGGCGAAGACCGGGACGTCGGTCGTGACGACCGGGCGCTGCGAGGCGAGCGCCATCCGCACGGCCGCGCTGGACGCATCGATCGTCGTCTGGTACGGCAACGCGATGACGTTGCACGCCTGGAGGGCTGCCAGGCTCTCCTCGGGTTCGAGGAACTCGGTGAGGAAGCGGCAGCCGTCTGCCAGGCCGAGTCGCGCCGCCTCGGCTCGACAGCGCTCGAGGTACGCCGCCGAGTCCTCGGTCGGATAGCGCGCCGTGACGGCGAGCAACCCGATGTCCGGACGACGGCGGCGCAGCCGCGCCACCGCGCGAATCAACTCGAGGACGCCCTTGTGGGGCCGCAGGAAGCCGAACGTGCCCACGAGTGGGCCGAGGGGCAGGCCGAGGCGCTGGCGCGCGATCGCGATGGGCAGTGGGGCGACCTCGGGGTAGCCCTGCGCCAGCACGGTCACGTTCTGGTCGAGCCCCAGCCGCGACAGCAGGCGTCGGTCGTCCTCGGTGTGGACCAGGATGCGGTGCAGCCGCGAGAACGCGCGCACCACCTCCGCCTCCGGTCGGGCGCCGCGCACCGAGTGCAGGGTCAGCAGCACGCGTCGCCGACCGGCCAGCGTCGCCAGTGTCTCGGCCGCCGCGCCCCCCCACACGCTCAGGTGCGTCTGCACATGGACGACCTGCAGGTCCAGTCGATCGATGTGCGCGATGGCTTCACGCACATCCACCGGCCAGGCATCCTGCCAGCAGCGAATCGTCGGCGGTCCCTCGTGCGTCGGCACGCCCTCGCTGTCGCGACCGCTGTCCCGGTGCGGCGCCAGGACCGTCCACTCGATGGCGGCGTCGTCCGTGCCGGCCATCAGCTGACGGCTGTACTCGGCGATGCCGCAGCGCTCCTGCCACGTCGTCAGCATGCCGGCCCGGAGCGGCTGTGCGCCGTGGTGCTCCAGCCGACGCATGAACTGCAGCGTGCGATCGGCCGCGGCGGCCCACGTGAACGACTGCACGTGGTCCGCGGCCCGTGCCACTCGGCGGCGTGCGGCCTCGTCATCCCGCTGCTCGAAGGCCTCGCGCATGGCGCGCTGGAGCGCGGCCTCGTCAGGCTCGCCCCATTCGGCGTCCTCCACGACGAACGGGCTGCGCGAACCCATGGTGCGGCACGGCACGAGCCGCGCGGTGGCTTCGGTGCAGAAGTCGACGTGTCCGCTCCAGTCGCTGACGATCACCGGCAGACGCGCCCGCATCGCCTCGGCGATCGGCAGTCCGAAGCCCTCCGCTCTCGCGGGATGCACGAGACACGACGACGAGGCGTAGAGCTCCTGCATCGCCGCGGGGTCGAGGTCCTGGTCGAGATGGACGATCTCGGGACACCGCAGATATCGCCAGCGTGTGCGGCGCACCTGCTGCGCCGTAGGGTGGTCGTACTGCGGCAGCGTCTTGACGATCAGCGCCACGTCCTCGCGTCGGCTGAACTCGCGCGCGAACGCACGCAACAGCACGTCGCACCCCTTGCGGGGAAATCCGGTACTCACGTGCAGGAACCGGAAAGAGGCCCTGGTCGACGGCACCGAGGGCCCGGGGCGTGCCACCGGAATCGCTGCGGGCGTCAGTCCATACGGCACGATGGCCACCGGAATCGAGACGCCCGATCGTCGGACCACGTCCCGCACATGCGCGGAGGGCACCAGCAGCCCGGTGAAGTGCTGGTTGAACGCCCGCGCCCACGCCGACGGGATGCGCGAGTCCTCCCACGCGAAGTAGAAGAAGGTGGGCACGCCCTCGCGCGGGCCATCCAGGCGAGGCGGGTACATGTTGCGAATGGCGTGCGTGGTGTCCGGCCCCGGCGCGCCGAGCGTGACCATGACGCCCGGCTGCTCGCCAAGCGCATCCACCAGTCCGCGGTTGACGATGGCGAGGCTGAACGACGTGTCGATCGGCCCCTCGACGGCGATCGATCCGGGCACGTCCGTGGGGGGCACGTGCGCTATCATACGGCCGGCTGGCGCGCCGATTCCGGCCGGAATCACCATGGAATCCGCCTCACGGTGACCTCGCCAGGCCTCCTGCCCCCATCGTCTCCGCGGCCGCGCCTGCTCGCCATTGCCGAGCGACTGCCACGCCCTGACGAGTCCGCCGGCAGCCGTCGGTTCCTCGCCATCCTTGGCCATCTCACGCAACTGGTCGAGGTGGACCTGTGGGTCGAGCGCGACGAAACGGCGGGACGCACCCCCCTGCCCGCGGCGCGCGTGGCTGCCGACCGCGATCGCCTCGCGGCGCATGGGGTGCACGTGCTGCCCACCACGTGGACGGCGTTGCACGACGCGCTGGTCGCCGACCGGCACGAGACCGTGTGGTTCGAGTTTCACGACATGGCGGCGCGCTACCTGCCTGTGGTGCGTGATCGGTGCCCACGGGCGGCGCTGATCGTCGACTCGGTCGACGTCCACTTCTCGCGGCTCGAGGCCGGCGTGGCGCTCGGCGTCGTCTCGCGGCGACTGGCCAGACGCGTGCGTCGATCGGAGCTGTCGGCCTATCGCGCCGCTGACGCCGTCGTGGTCGTCTCGTCCGAGGATGGCGCACTGCTGAGCCGGCAGCCCGACATGCCGCCCGTCGTCCATGTGCCGATCTGCGTGACGGTCCGGCAGCGCGACGCACGCCCCCGTCCGCCGGAGGCGTTGTTCGTCGGGCACTTCCGACATGCGCCCAATCTCGACGGGCTGCGGTGGTTCGTGCAGCAGATCTGGCCGACCGTGCGGATGCGGCGCGCCGATGCGCAGCTGACCGTCATCGGCAGCTATCCGACCGCTGACGTGCAAGCGCTCGCCACCACGCCGGGCATCTCGGTGCTCGGGTACGTGCCCGCGCTCGACGAGGCGCTCGACCGCGCCGCCGTGGCCATCGCGCCGCTGCGCTACGGCGCCGGCATGAAGGGCAAGGTCACCGATGCGCTCGCAGCCGGGCTGCCGGTCGTGACGACGACGGTGGGCGCGCAAGGCCTCGACATCACCAGTGGCACGCATGCGATCGTGGCGGACGATCCGGTCGAGTTCGCCACCGCCGTGGTCGAGATGTTCGACGACGCACGACGTGCCGCAGCAATTGGCCTGGCAGGTCAGCAACTCGTCGAGTCCGCGTGCGGTGCGCCTGCGATCAGGGCCGCACTTGCGAATGTCCTGCCGTCGGCGCGCGTCGCGGCGGCAGCGCGGCGCTCGACACCAGCGCCTGCGCACCGGCTGCGGTGGCTGTGGGTCGTCTCTCGGTACACATGGTCGACATGGGCCCGGATCCTCGCCCGACGCTGGGATAACATGCGGCCCCACTCACGTGCGTGAACAGGCTGGTACCCACGAGTCGCCTGCTGCTCGGCTGCTGGCTGTCGCCGAGGGCCTGCCGAGGCCCGACGTCTCCGCTGGCAGCAGCCGCTTCCTGTCGATGCTCGCGCAACTGGCGCGCCGCACTCGCGTGACCCTCTGGGTCGAGCACGACGAGACCACAGGCGACACCCCGTTGCCGTCGTCGCGCGTGGCCGACGACCGGCGTCGACTCGCTGGTCTTGGCGTCGAGGTGCTGCCGTGCTCGTGGGAGGCGCTGCGACGATTGCTGGCCGGACCGTCCTTCGACACCGTCCTGTTCGAGTTCTACTACACCGCCGCACGCTACCTGCCCATTGTCCGTGACGCGTGGCCCGGCGCCGTGGCCATCATCGACACGGTGGACGTGCACTTCGCGCGACTGACCGCGGGTGCGAGCCTCGGTGCCGTCCATCCCGCCTGGGCCGGAGACGTCCAGCGTGCCGAGCTGGCCGCCTATCGAGCGGCAGACGCGGTGATCGCCGCGTCGATCGACGACGCCGCCATCCTGACGGGGCATCCGCCGATGCCCCCCGTCGTCTGCGTGCCGATGGCTGCGACGCCGCGGCCGCGCCGGCACGGCGCGCGTCCGCCACGCGCGCTCTTCGTCGGTCACTTCCGCCATGATCCGAACCTCGACGGCCTGTCGTGGTTCGTGCGCGACAGCTGGCCGCGTGTGCGGGCTCGCCAGCCTGACGCCACGCTGCAGGTCATCGGCAGCTATCCGTGCCGTGCCGTGCATGCGCTCGGCGCGCATCCAGGCATCGAGGTGCTGGGATACGTGCCCGACCTGTCGGCCCACGTGGATGACGCGGCGGCCGCCATCGCGCCACTGCGGTACGGGGCCGGCATGAAGGGCAAGGTGACCGACGCCATGGCGGCCGGGCTCCCCGTCGTGACGACGTCGATCGGTGCGCAGGGACTGGGCGTGGTCGATGGCCGGCACGTCCTGATCGCCGACGATTCCGAGCGCTTCGCCGACGCGCTGTCGACCCTGTTCGCCGATCCAGCCTACGCCGCGACCATCGGTCTCGCTGGGCAGGCCCACATCGAGACCGTGTGCGGGCCACCGGTCATGGCTGCGGCGCTTCGCACCGCGCTCGAGGTGCCACGGCGCGCCACTGCCGATCGTCGCGCCCCGAACGCGCTCGTCGGTCGCTGGCGCATGGCCGAGCGACACCTGGCCTACTGGAAGCTCTCGCGGGCACGCCGTCGCGCCGCGTCGGTCGACGGCGCTCGCGTCGGCCTCACCGGCGACGAGCCTCGGGACGCATGACCGCGGTCACCGCTGCCAGCGTCGTCGTGTGCACGAGGAATCCCGGGCCTCGGATCCGCGAGACCGTCGCGTCCATCCTGCGCGGCACCGAGGCGCGATTCGCGCTGCTCGTCGTGGACCAGAGTGACGACGATCAGGTGGCCCTCGCGCTCGGCGACCTGCTGGTCGACGCGCGCGTGCAGCATCTCCGGTCCGCGACGCGCGGACTGTCGGCCGGGCGCAACGTCGGCGTCACGGCCGCTTCGACCGAGCACATCGCCTTCACGGACGACGACTGCGTGGCGACACCGACGTGGCTTGCCGACATCATCGCGCCGCTTCGTCGCGACGACCGGGCGGCCGTGGTGTTCGGCACCGTCAAGCCGGCGTCCTACGATCCGGCGCTCGGTTTCCTGCCCAGCTACTCGCGCACGGAGCCGCTGCTGGCGCGCTCTATCCACGACAAGCACCGGGTGGAGGGCATCGGCGCGTCGATGGCCATCCGCAGGTCCGCCTGGGTCGCCCTGCACGGGTTCGACGAGACACTCGGCGCGGGAGGGCGGTGTCACTCGGCCGAAGAGACCGACTTCGTGATGCGCGCGCTGCTCGGCGGCTTCCACGTCCACGAAACGCCCGCGGCCGCGGTGATCCACTCGGGGTTCCGCACCTGGGCGCAAGCGCCGCAGGTCCTCGGGCAGTACCTGCATGGCATCGGCGCCTCGCTCACCAAGCTGGTGCGCCTCGGGCACTGGCAGGTTGCGACCGTGCTCGCCCGGTTGGCCGTCCGCTGGACCGTGGCGCGTCCGGTCGTGGACATGGGCACCGAAGCGCATCGCCGCGCACGGCTGTCGGGGTTCCTCGCCGGGGTGCGCGCCGGACTGGCCATGCCCATCGACCGCCACACCGGGCACTTCGCCCTGCCCGATCGTTCGACGCGCGCCACCGCCGTGCCGGTGGTAGCCGCGGCCCCCGCAGCGGTGCTTCCGGCCGTCATCGCGGACCGTGCGCCGGGCCGGCTGTCGCGCGCCGCCCCGGCGTCCACCCTCGAGCGCGTCTCCATCGTCGTCCCGAACTGGAACGCCCAGCCGTTCCTCGCACGTGCCCTCGAGGCGCTCGTCGCCAGGACGACCTGCCCCTACGAGCTGATCATCGTCGACAACGGATCGACCGACGGATCCAAGGCGTACATCCGGACGTTCCTCGACCGTCATCCGGCCATCGACGCCACCTTCATCGACAACGCCGAGAACCGCTTCTTCAGCACGGCGTGCAATCAGGGGTTCGACGCCGCGTCACCGACATCGAAGTACCTCTGCCTGTACTGCAACGACGTCGAGGCCCGCAGCGACACCTGGCTGCAGGACCTGGTCGACGCCATCCAGCCTGACGACGTCATCGCGGCCGGCCTCGCGATGACCAAGCCGATCACCGATCGCTATCGCGGCGTGTTCTTCAGCTACGAGCCCGAGTACCCTGATCCTTCCGTCGGCGTTCGCCTGGCGGCGCTGCTGCGCGACACGAACGAGGCCATGCATCTCGAGGGTCACTGCTTTCTGCTCAAGCGCGCGTTGCTCGAGCGCACGGGGCTGTATCTCCACACCGGGCCCTTCGCCCAGTACCACTCCGACTGGGAGTGGTACCTGCGATTCGCCGCGATGGGCTATCGGATCGCGTCCGTCGACCTGCAGGTCCACCACTGGCACAGCATCTCGGAGCTGCTGGCCTTTCATCCCGACCTCTACCGGGATCTGCTGGCACGGCTCGACGATCCCGCGACGCGCGAGCGCTATCTGGCCGAGGGGCGGCCGATGTACGAGGCCGAGTCGGGCTTCCTGAGTCGCTTCCCGACGGCCCGCGCGCGGTGGGTCGAACGTGTCCGACGCTGGAGCCGTCGCCCATGACCGCGCCGCTGCTCTCCGTCGTGATCCCTGCCCGCAACGCGTCGACGACGCTGCCGCGCTGTCTCGATGCCGTGTCTCGGGCGGCCCCCCCGGCAACGGAGGTGATCCTCGTCGACGACGCTTCCGACGACGACACGGGGGCGATCGGGAAGGCGCGGGGCGTGTCCGTGCTGCGACTCTCCAGCCAGAGTGGGCCGGCCCATGCGCGCAACGCCGGCGTGGCGGTGGCTCGGGCGCCGATAGTGGTGTTCATCGATGCGGACGTCGTGATCGCCAGCGACGCTCTGTCGCGCATCGCCACGACGTTTGCCGCCGACTCGGAGCTCGCGGCACTGTTCGGCAGTTACGACGATGCCCCGGCGGCGGGGACGATCGTGTCCGACTACCGCAACCTGCTGCATCACTACGTCCACCAAACGGCGCAGCCACGCAGCACGACCTTCTGGGCGGGGCTCGGCGCCATCCGTCGGACGGTGTTCGACGCCGTGGGCGGCTTCGATCAGCGGTATCGCCGTCCGTCGATCGAGGACATCGAACTCGGCGCCCGACTGGCCGCAGCTGGGCACCGCATCCACCTCGATCGGGATCTCCGCGGCGCCCACCTGAAGCGCTGGTCCTTCACCGGCATGGTCCGCACGGACGTGCTCGAGCGGGCGCGACCGTGGACGCGCCTGCTGCTCCGGGACGGCACACTGCCGCGCGATCTCAACCTGCAGTGGCGCCATCGCGCCAGTGGTGTGCTGGTGTGGGTGATTGCCGGTCTTGGTCTCGCGGCGCTGATCTGGCCGTCCAGCCGGGGCCTCGTCGGCGTCGCAGCAGCCATCGGCGTCGTGGCCCTGGCGCTGCTCAATCTCGGCTTCTACCGGTTCCTGGCGGCTCGCCGTGGCCTGGGCTTCACGACCGCCGCGTTCGGTCTGCACGCGTGCTACTACGCGTACGCCAGCGCGACCTTCGGGTGGTGCTGTGCGGAGTACGGCGTCGAGCGCGTGCTGCGTCGTCGTCCCAGGCAGGTCAGCGAATACTGACGGGTTCCGGCGCTATCGTCGGCGCGCCAGCAGGTCGCGGACGAGCATGTGGACGAGCGTGGCGCGACACGCCAGCCATTGGAGGCGTTGACCTGGCGGCGGCCACCGACCGGCATGGCGTGCCTGCACGAGACAGGCCCGCCGGAACAACCGCCAGGCCTGCTTCGACTGGTTGCCGGCGTGCACGCGATAGCGCAGCGCCAGGCGCCCGGTGTAGACGAAGGGGCCGCGACCGGCGAGCTTCAGATAGAGGTCCCAGTCGTCGGCGCCCGCCAGGGCGGCGTCGAAGCCGCCGACGGCCCGGATGGCGGCGGCGCGGATC
Source organism: Luteitalea sp. (assembly GCF_022842525.1). Lineage (NCBI taxonomy): Bacteria > Pseudomonadati > Acidobacteriota > Vicinamibacteria > Vicinamibacterales > Vicinamibacteraceae > Luteitalea > Luteitalea sp. The sequence goes on along the minus strand of NZ_JALHPM010000002.1, from coordinate 23,638 downwards.
ACCGCCTGTCCCGGTGATCGAATCCAGTTCTTGCGGCGGAACGCGTCGAGCACGTCCCCCGCTGGCCCTGTCGGTCCCGGCCAGCGATAGGGCCGCTCCATCCCGAAGCTCTCCATGTCGCCATACGCGAGCACGGCCTCTGGGCGGCGGGCCAGTGCCTCAACCTGACCCGCGAGCGTCTCGGGTGGCCACAGGTCGTCGTGGTCGAGTAACGCGATGAGTGTTCCGGTCGCGGCGGCCACGCCCGTGTTGCGCGCGTGTGCGGTTCCGGCCGTCGGCTGGCTGATGAGGCGGACCCGGCCGCTTGCGGCGAGAGGCTCCAACTGCGCCACCGTGTCGTCCGTCGACCCATCGTCGACCACGATGATCTCGAGAGGTGGGCGTGTTTGCGCGAAGACGGAGTCGAGTGTGGCCATGAGCAGCGGGCCCCCGTTCTTCGTCGGGATCACCACGCTGACCGAGTCCTCGCCAGCGGTCCCGGCCGTCATGCCTCGGGCGACACGGGTGTGCCGTCGGTCGAGACCACCGACCAGTCGGCTGGCGCGAGGATGTACCCGTGTTCGCGACCCGGGGTCTCGCCGGTGCCGCCGTGCCCGGTCTGCACCACGTGCAGCGTGGCGACGCGCTCGAGCAGGTCGAGCCGCTCGGTTCCGGCGCCTACTTCGAGGCCGATGTGGTACTGCCCCGACACGAGCGGCGGGACGGGGACACGACAACGCACGCGATGGGCGCCTGTCTGGAGATCGAAGCGCGGGATTTCCCAGTGACTGTGCAGGCTCCAGAGGCGCACGCCGAAGTCGTCCTCGATGTTGATGCCGACGAAGCACTGCCGGCGTGGCTCCGGCAGGTCGACGACGAGTTCGAAGGCCAGGTCGTGGCCCGACACCAGGGTGTGGCTGGCGACCAGCGGGCGCTGATTGAGCAGACCCTCGACGAGACCGGCGTGTGCGCGCGACTGGCGCGGCAGGGCGCGCAGGTCGCTCGACGCTTCACCGCCCTCGCGTCCCTGCAACTGATCGAGGAACTGCGCCACCGTCTCGCCCGGGGGGCCGTGCCCGACCAGGCGGCCGCGATCGAGCACGAGCACGTCGTCGGACAGCGTCTGGATGGCCGCGAGGTTGTGACTGACGAGCAGCACGGTGCGGCCACTGCGTGCCACGTCAGCCATCTTGCCCATGCACTTGCGCTGGAACAGGAGATCGCCGACCGCAAGCACTTCATCGACGGCGAGGATCTCGGCCTCGAGGTGCGCGGCCACTGCGAACGCGAGCCGCAGGTACATGCCGGTGGAGTAGAACTTCACCGGGGTGTCGATGAAGCGTTCCACGTCGGCGAAGGCCACGATGGCGTCGAAGTTGGCGGCGATCTCCCGCCTCGTCATGCCGAGGATGGCGCCGTTGAGGAAGACGTTGTGGCGTCCACTGAGTTCGGGATGGAAGCCCGTGCCCACCTCGAGCAGGCTGGCGATGCGACCGTGGACCACCGCGCGGCCGGTGGTCGGCCGGGTGATCCGCGAGAGGATCTTCAGCAGCGTGCTCTTGCCGGCGCCATTGCGTCCGATCAGGCCGGTGACGCTGCCGGCACGGATCGCGAAGCTGACGTCGCGCAGCGCCCACAGGGGTTCCGTGTCGCTGCGTCTCCACCAGCGGCGCGGTGATCGCACCGCCAGCGCGAGCTGATCGCGAAAGGTGCCGTACGCCGCCCGTGGCGCGAGGTCGAACTGCTTGCTCAGGGCCTCGGCGAGGATGATGGTCGACATCGGCTGGTCAGACGTAGTCGGCGAACGAGGCGTCGAGGCGACGGAACACCGTGATGGCGATCACGAGCAGCGTCAGGGTGACGACCACCGCCAGCAGCAGCGACGGCACATCGAGGGCGCGCCCGGTCAGCGCGGCGCGGAAGCCGTCGAACAGGCCGACCAGCGGGTTGAGCGCGTACGCCCACGCCCACGTCGCGGGGACGAGCGTCGACGAGTACACGATGGGCGAGGCGAACATCAGCAACTGGAGCGCGACCGGCACCACGTGCGTGGCATCGCGATAGCGGACGTTGATGGCGGCGGTCAGCAGGCCGACGGCGGTGGACAGGGCCGTCAGCACCGCCACGGTCACGGCCAGTCCCGGCAGCGACGGCCACGCCGTGCTGTCGGACATCAGCATCACCCCGGCCAGGAACACCAGCATGATGGCGAGGTCGACCAGCCGCGCCACGACGATGGCCAGGGGTAGCAGGGCGCGCGGAAAGTAGACCTTGCGGATGAGGTCGGCGTTGGCCACCAGGCTGTCCTTGCCGTCGGTGATCGCGCCCGAGAAGAAGAACCACAGCATCAGCCCGGAGAAGAAGAAGACGGGCCGCGGCATGCCTTCGGTGGGCAGGTCGGCGGCCAGCCCGAACACGGCCCACAGCAGCGCCATCGTGACCAGCGGCTTGAGGGCGACCCAGGCCACCCCTACCCAGGTCTGTGCATAGCGCAGGCGCAGTTCCCTGGCCACGAGCGTCAGCAGCAGCTCACGGAACGTCCAGAGCTCCACGAGCGACGCCCAGAGCGACGGGTCGTCGGCGGCGATGATGGTCGGACGGACGAACTGCCGGTCGGTGAGGTCCACGAGGCTGCCTGGCCGCTCCGCCGGTCGTGTCGAAGCAGGCCTGGATTCTACCTTGCGCATCCGCACTCTCGCCTGCTGGCCCCGGTGAGGGGATGTCGCGCGATGCAGCGTTCTTCCTCCCAGACGTCCTGACCGACTGGCGATCAGCGCGCATCGGCGACCGCAGACAGGCTCGACCGGCCTGTCCGGCGCCGGGAGGAGACATGATGAGCCGCACACCCGTGACGCGCGCCCTGCTGGCGATCGCGTGCACCGTCCTTGCGGGCGCCCCCGCCGACGCCGCTGGCTGGCGCTGGTACGTCGACACCAACCGCGACGGCACCAGCGAGTTCAACGCGTACTTCGGGCAGGGCTACGACACCTGCCTGCCCGGCGACTACGACGGTGACGGACGCGCCGACTACGGCGTCGTGCGGACCACCGCGTCGTCGTGGCGCTGGTTCATGGACACGAATCGCGACGGGCACTCCGAGCTGCATCCCGACCTCACGGACGAGGCCAGCGGCGGTACGCGGTTCGCCCTCGACATGGATGGGGACGACCGCGACGACCTGGTGACCGTCCAGAAGGAGGGCGCGGCATGGCGGTGGTCCATCGACACCAATCGCGACGGCGTTCCCAACGTCAGTGTGCTCTTCGGGTTCGTCGACACCGACGACACCGGCGAGGATCGGACCGATCGATTGGTGCCGGCCGACTATGACGGCAACGGCACCGTCGACATCGCGATTGCCCGCAAGGCCGGCAACGGCCGCTGGCGGTGGTACGTCGACACCAACCGCAACGGCGTCACCAACGTGCAGTACACCTTCGGCGTCGCCGACATCGGTGAGGAGGGGACCGACACCTCCGACATCCCGGAGCCGCACGACTACGACGGCGACGGGGCGGCCGATCCGGCCGTGCGGCGCGCGGTGGACGGCTGGTGGACGTGGTATGCCGACACCGACCGCGATGGGTTGTCCGAGATCAGCCAGACGTTCGGCAAGACGGGCGACATCCCGTTCCCGGCCGACTACGACGGCGACGGCGTCACGGACTTCGCGGTGGTCCGCCGCGACGGCGCCAACTGGCGCTGGTACGTCGATACGGATCGCAACGGCAGCTCGAACATCAATCGCAGGTTCGGTCTGGTCATCGATCACCCGGTGCCGGCCGACTACGACGGCGACGGGCGCGCCGACTTTGCCGTGGTCCGTCCGCCGTTGTCGACCAATACCTACCGCCTGCCCGCGGCCGACGGCAAGTCGGTCAAGGTCTCGCGCGACTCCTACGGGCACTGGCCCGACAAGGAGAACTTCGACCTCGTGATCACGCCCAGCCATCAGGCGCACGGCGTCGCGGCGGCGGCGCAGGGCGTGGTGGCGTTCATCGAGGACGACAACTCCGAGGACTGCCCGGAGGGCCAGTCCGGCGACTGCAACGACAACAACAACTACGTCTGGCTCGTGCATCCCGGTGGCGAGTGGACCAAGTACTCGCACGTCCAGAAGGACTCGGTGCGACTGTTCGCGGGGCTGTCCGAGGGCGACGTCGTGCTCGCCGGCCAGATCATCGGGATCCAGTCGGACGTCGGCCTGGCCAGTGGCAAGCACGTGCATTTCGAAGTGGGCATCCCCTTCGACCTCGATGACCCGATCAACGGCGGTGGCTGGTTGAAGGGCTACAACCTGGCGCCGCGCTTCTGCAACGTGCCGGGACAGGTGCTGACGCAGGGGGTGACCTACGTGGCCGCGCCCTGCGGCCAGTAGGCACCGACGCCACCGGGGAGGGCCCGCTCGTCGAGCGGGCTCGCCCCGGTCGAGTCATCCCCGGCGCGCCGCCGCGATGGCCGCGACGTCGATCTTGGTCATCGTCATCATCGCGGCGAAGGCACGCCTGGCCTCGTCGCCACCGGCGGCCATGGCCTCGGTCAGCGTGCGCGGCGTGATCTGCCACGACAGGCCCCAGCGATCCTTGCACCAGCCGCACGCGCTCTCCTGCCCGCCGTTGCCGACGATGGCGTTCCAGTAGCGGTCGGTCTCCTCCTGATCGTCGGTGGCGATCTGGAAGCTGAAGGCCTCGGTCTGCGGGAACTGCGGCCCCCCGTTGAGGCCGAGGCAGGGCACACCGCAGACCGTGAACTCGACCGTCAGGACGTTGCCCGCCTTGCCACCCGGGTAGTCGTCCGGTGCGCGGTGCACGGCGGTGACGGCGCTGTCGGGAAACGTCGTCGCGTAGAACTGCGCGGCGGCGTGCGCGTCCGTGTCGAACCAGAGGCAGATGGTGTTCTTGGGCGTCATGGTTGATTGACTGGTGTGGCGGCCTGCATTCATCGGTCGACTGCCACCGGGTCGCACGGGCGCGAGGCGGGCGACCATCGTCCGGTGTGGAGCGCGCCGAGTACGGCGGCTAAGTCTGCGGATGCAGCAGGGTCGGTATGTCCTGTGCCGGGACACCATCTCGATTGGCGGCGACTACACC